>JBJOKB010000119.1:0-3415 GCA_046046315.1 Actinomycetota bacterium
GTGTTTCCTTCTTCGGCATAACCTGGCCAAACTAAAACATTTAAATTATTTTCACTATCTCCAATAGGTCCTGCATACATTCCTTGATTTGGATCTGTGGGATTGCTCTGAAAATTTGCAGAATTTTCACTTGATCCGCATGCTGTAAGCAAAAGTGTTGATATAAATAATATGGATTGCACTTGAATTCTCTTCACCCAAAAAACCTTACTGGGATTGTTTAAATTACTAAATCTTGAGCATTGATTAAGGGTAACAATGTGCTCAAATCTGCTCTTTCGCCCGATGCGGAAATCGCCCCGCTATTTTTTGCTTTTGCCCAATCAATTTTTCCTGTTGCAAGCTCAATAAATATTCGAGCATTCATCTCAATTACCGCAGGAGGTGTTCCTCTTTTATGGGTAATTCCAGGGATGACCTGTGCTGCGGCATACGGAGGAATTCTAACTTCGACACTGTTCCCAGGAGCCTTTTGATGAATCAATTGAAGGCAATACTTAACAGCCATTTGTTCTACTTCTTTAATGACTTCCTGATTATTTTCATAAATTGTAATTATTTTTATTAATGCGTTTAAGCCCTCTTGGTTACTTGGAGGATTTCGTACTCCCTGTTTTGGAGACATTATTAAATTGTTGGTGGCAATTGCTGCCAAGCTTGCCATGCTGAATTAATCATGGATTTTAAATCTTCTTTGGCTTTCCAATTCAAATCTTTGGTGGACTTAGTAACATCTGCAATTGTTTGTGCAGGATCTCCTGGTCTTCTGGGATCAATTTGATAATTTACGTCTTTTCCAATTACATCTGAAATTGTGTCCATTACTTGTTTGACACTAAAACCTTCTCCTCGGCCAATATTTAATATTCCGCAATAATTTTCATTTGATAATTTTTGGGCGGCAATCACATGTGAATCAGCCAGATCAGAAACATGCACATAGTCACGAATACATGAACCGTCTTTTGTTGGGTAGTCATCCCCAAATACTTTTGGTCTTTCTTTATTTTGTAGTGCTCGAAAAACCATTGGGACTAAATTGTTTACTCCCGTATCTCCTAAATCAGGAGTGGCGGCCCCTACAACATTGAAATACCGCAACGCTATCCATTTAATATCTCGTGCCTTTTCATCTGCTTTTAGTAACCATTCGCCGACTAATTTTGTTTCTCCGTAAGGAGATTCAGGATTCGTTTCTGATTTCTCAGAAACTTTTTCTTCTTTTGGATTTCCATAAACTGCAGCGCTAGAAGAGTAAACTATCTTTTTCACGTTAGCGTGACTCATTGCTTCTAATAGTGAAATCATTCCACCAATATTTTCGCGGTAATACAAACTAGGATTAATCATTGATTCCCCTACTGCCTTCTTGGCAGCAAGATGAATAACTCCTTCAACGTTGTGTTTATTCAGAACCGCTGCTAATTCATTTGTTTTAGAAATATCAAGTTTCTCAAAAATTACTTCTTGGGGAATTTTTCTTTCTAACCCTGTTGATAAGTCATCAATTACAACGACCTTAAATCCGTTTTCAAGCAGTGATTTAACTACGTGGGCACCTATGTAGCCGGCTCCTCCGGTAACTGCCCATGTACTCAATTTAGATCCTTATATTAAAGAATCGGTTTAGGTGAATAATTTGCTGCTTGAGGATATTTCTTAACAATTACGGCCACTTTTTCAACAACTTCACTTACTTGTTGTTGAGCCAATCCTACAAAACTTAAAGGTTCGGTCATTAAGGCATTTAATTCTGATTCATTTAAATTCAATTGCTTATCACTTGCTAAACGTGAAATTAAATCTTGAGGTTTGCCTTCACGCATATTTAATGCAGCCGCAATTGAGTGTTTTTTTATGGCTTCATGGGCAATTTCTCTTCCAACGCCTTTTTTAACCGCAGCCATTAATATTTTTGTTGTTGCTAGAAACGGTAAATATTTATCAAATTCAGATTTAATTGCTCCTTTAAAAACACCAAATTCTTGTAAAACTGTCAAAATTGTTTCAAGTAGTCCATCAATTGCAAAGAAACTTCCAGGAAGCGCAACTCTTCTTACGACTGAACAAGAAACATCACCTTCGTTCCATTGAGTTCCAGAGAGTTCACTAGTCATCGTCATATAGCCGCGTAAGACAATATTTAAACCATTAACTCGTTCGCAAGATCTGGTGTTCATTTTGTGTGGCATGGCTGAAGAACCAACTTGTCCTTCTTTAAAACCTTCGGTAACTAAATCATTTCCTGCCATTAAACGAATACTTGTTGCTAATGATGAAGGTCCAGCGGCAATCAAAAACAAAGTGGAAATAACATCAAAATCAAGGGATCGAGGATAAATCTGACCCACGCTGGTTAAGACATTTTCAAAACCTAAATGCTTTCCAACAATTAGTTCTAGCTTTTGAACTTTCTTTTCATCATTTTCAAAAAGATCCAATACATCTTGCGCGGTTCCCACCGGACCTTTTATTCCTCTTAATGGATAGGTGTCAATTAAAGAACTTAGCTTTGTAAAAGCAAGCAAAGTTTCTTCGGCAGCTGAGGCAAATCGTTTCCCTAGAGTTGTACTTTGCGCGGCAACGTTATGACTTCTACCTGTAATGGCTAGATCAGAATATTGGGTTGCAAGTTTTGCCAAAAGTGCCAATGTGGCAATGGTTTTATCGTGAATTAATTTAAGTGATTCTTTAATTTGTAGTTGCTCAATATTTTCTGTCAAATCTCTACTTGTTAATCCTTTGTGGATATCCTCATGTCCTGCTAAAGAATTAAATTCTTCAATGCGGGCTTTTACGTCATGACGTGTTTTTTCTTCACGTTTTCTAATTGAATCAAGATCTACTTTTTCAATTACTTTTTCATAATCAGAAATATTTGCTGTACTTATGTTTAAGCCCAATTCTTGCTGGGCTTTCATAACGGCAACCCAAAGTTTTCTTTCTAAAATTATTTTGTTTGTTTGAGACCAAATATCCGTCATTTGGTTAGAGGCGTACCGGGAAGCTAAGACATCCGGGATCATCGCCACGTTGCCTATTCTTTCACAAGACTTAAATTGTTATGCGCTGGCGTACTTATCTGTAACGGCAAATGCCTGATCTAAAATCGCTAATCCTTTTTCAGCATCACTTTGAGTGATATTGCACGGAGGAACAACATGCAAACGGTTCATGTTGATAAAAGGCATAAGTCCTAGTTTTTTACATTCTGTACCAAGTTCAACCATAGGTGCCGCATCTTTACCTGAAGCGTTATAAGGAACTAATGCTTCTTTAGTGTTTTTGTTTTTAACTAATTCAATGGCCCAGAAAACTCCCATACCGCGCACATCACCAATTGAAGGATGTTTTTCTTTCATTTTATTTAATGCAGGTCCAATAATGTTTTTGCCAATTTCACGAGCATTTTCAA
>JBJOKB010000024.1:0-17435 GCA_046046315.1 Actinomycetota bacterium
GCAGGAATTGTGGGAAAGAATTTGCCACTTCCTAGTGAAATTCCTGCCGCAGAATAGTTTTTATTCCGCAACAATAAATTTTTCAATACCTTTAACAACGGTATTAAACGGATTTAAGTAACGATGAATCACCAGTAATCCACCCGGTGGAAGTGTTGCATCAAGATCTTCACATTGCAATTCTTGGCTAATTGAATCAGCTAGAGTTGGAAGTGATGGTCTATGACCACAAATAACAATAGGTTGATTTATTTTTGCTAAATTTTTAACAAGATTAATACCAGGTTGATTATTTACCGCCCAGCCAAGTTCACTTAAATTTTGAAATGCTTCTAAGGATAGTTCCTTTGAAGCAGCATAAGGTGAAACAGTTGCTATGCACCTAATTGAATCAGAGGAGACAATCTTTGTTACTCCAAATGCACTTAGTAAATCAGCAATTAAATGTGATTGCATAATTCCTGTGGTTGTAAGCGGCCTAAAACTATCTGGAGGTATTGATTTTGAATATCGATCTGCCCATTCAACTCTTTTTTCAGAGTTAGCATGTCTTAATAAAATTAATGGTTTTGTATCTTTGGCTTTGAATGCTTCTTTTGCTAATTCTTTATCTACATCGTAGGTCAAAAGTTTTAGGGCATTTCTTAAGTTAACCCAAACTAGCTGATCAGCTTCTTCATTGGGGACAAAAACAGGATTTTCAGTTAAACGCGCTCTCCAATAAAATACTGTCTTTGGTAAACCATCAAAAATATATTCTTGAGGTGTTAATGATTGATGAAGAACAACTTTAAGTCCAGTTTCTTCTAGTGTTTCCCTGACTGCTGCAGAGGGAGCAGACTCTGGAGCGTCGATTTTTCCTTTTGGGAAAGACCAATCTTGTCGATGAGGTCTATGAATTACAGCTATTTTTTGATTTAAACCTTGACCTCTAACAATTACAGTGCCTGCCGCATAAATGTGATCTTTGGTCTTACTTGAAACCATTATTCAAGGCCTCTGAGATTTTTTCTTTTAATCAACTGCTCTTGAGCATCAAGTAAGAGTTCTCCGCGCGCATTAACGGTAACTCGAATCCAATTACTTTGGCTATCGAGTGACCAATGCGAAGTATTTTCAGATAAATATAAATCCAATAAATTGGAGAGATAAGAGATATGTTCTTGATCCTCAAGTTGTACTAAGGCTTCAACTCTTCGATCTAAGTTGCGATGCATCAAGTCTGCAGAGCCAATCCAGATTTCTTTTTGACCTGCGTTAGTAAACTCATAAACACGTGAATGTTCAAGAAATCTTCCTAAGATACTTCGAACTGTTATGTTTTCACTCAATCCAGGCACACCTGGTTTAAGTGCACACATTCCACGAATTACTAATTCAACTTTTACCCCATTATTTGAAGCATCGTAAAGCGCATCAATGGTTTGTTCATCAACTATTGAGTTACATTTAATTCTAATTCCAGAAGGTTTTCCTTGGGAATGATTTTCAATTTCTTTTTGAATTCTTTTTATTAAACCTGATCGAACAGAGTGAGGTGCTACAAGTAATTTGTCGTATTCGTCATTTGTTGAATAACCTGACAATAGATTAAATAAGTATGCTATATCATTTGTGATTTTTGGATCTGCGGTTAATAAGCCCAAATCTTCATAACCTCGTGCAGTTTTAGGATTATAATTTCCAGTTCCAAGATGACCGTAGCGTTTCATTTTGTCATTTTCTTGTCGTATGACAAGAGAAAGCTTTGCGTGAGTTTTTAAGCCCACCACACCATAAACAACATGAACTCCTGCTTCTTCAAGTTTTCTTGCCCAAGAAATATTTGCTTGTTCATCAAAACGTGCTTTAATTTCAACAATTGCTAAAACTTGTTTTCCGTTATGAGCCGCTTCGATTAGTGATTTAACGATGGGGGAATCGCCGGAGGTTCTGTAAAGAGTTTGTTTTATGGCAAGAACTTTTGGATCCGTGCTGGCTTGTTCTAAGAAACGTTGCACACTTGTTGAGAAAGAGTCATATGGGTGATGCAACAGAATGTCTCTAGTTTTTAATGCCTCAAAAACATCAGGAGCACTCGCTGTTTCCACCGTGGCAAGTTGTGGATTAGTGCGAGGTATAAATTTTGCAAACTTTAAATCATCTCTATTAAGGTTACTAATGTCATTTAATCCACGAAGATCTAATAATCCTGGAAGTTTAAAGACTTCATTTTGTGAGGCTTCAAGCTCTTCAACTAGAAGTTCAAGGACATGTTTGTCAATGTCTTCTTCAACCTCAAGCCTTACAACTGCGCCAAATTTTCTTCTGGTGAGTTCTCTTTCGAGGGCATCTAGTAGATTTTCTGTGTCATCTTCTTCAACTTCAACATCTTCATTTCGAGTAACTCTAAAAGTATGGTGTTGCACTATTTCCATACCCGGGAAAAGTAAATCAAGATGTGCAGCGATTACATCTTCAAGTGGGACAAATCTTTGACCCTGGGAATTAATGAGACGAGGAAAAGTTGGAGGAACCTTTACTCTGGCGAAAAGTTCAGAATCGTTTTTTGGATTATTTATTACAATTGCCAGGTTTAGAGATAAGCCAGAAATATAAGGAAATGGGTGAGCAGGATCTACCGCTAGGGGAGTTAAGACAGGAAATATTTTTTCGATGAATAGTGTTCCTAAACTCTTTTTTTCATCCTCAGATAATTCATTCCATCTGATAATCCGAATATCATTTTCGACCAAGAGAGGTCTAACTGTTTGTTCAAATATTTCAGAATGCTTTTTTTGTAATCTGTAACTTTCGTTTAATACTGCAGAGAGTAATTCCCTGGGAAGCATCCCACTTGCTGATCTCACAGCTATACCAGCCTGAATTCTTCTTTTTGATCCTGCAATTCTTACTTTAAAAAATTCATCTAGATTACTGGCAAAAATTGCTAGAAATCTTGCCCTTTCAAGTATCGGGATATTTGGATCTTGAGCTAAATCTAAAACACGCTCATTAAATTTTAACCAAGATAAATCACGCTCCGAAAATCTTCCAAGAGGAAAATTTTTTGTATCTAATGTCATGCTTTTCATGATTTCAGCCTTAGGTAAACGAGCGGTAAAGTCTGTCTAAACCCCAGAAATTAAATCCTACTTCTTCGTATAATTTGATAGCTTTTTGGTTGTTTGAATCAACGTAAAGCATGGCTGAATCTAAACCGTTTCTTCTTAAATGGTTTAGGCCCCAAAGTAATAGTGTTTTTCCTAACCCTTTGCCTTGCTCACTTGGATGAACACCTAAAACATAAAGTTCACCAATTGGTTCATGTCCATGACTTAAATGTTGATGTCCATCATCTTTTTCATGCTTGTGATCCTGTCCATGAACTTTAGTCCAACAAAAACCAATAACTTTCTTACTTTCATTTTCTAGTAATGCAAATCCTGTTTCAGAAAACCAATTCTCCGCCATGCGTAATTCAAAATCTTTTCTAGACCAGGAGGCTTGATCAGGAAGTTCAACAAAACTTTCTTTATTTAACTTTAGAAATATTTCGATATCTGACTCGGAATTAAAATTTCTAATATTGTATTTTTCAGGAAGTACAAAAGGCTGTATCGGCGAAAAAAGTGATCGTCGCATTTGAATTACGTTTCGAACAGACTCAAATCCAAGTTTTTCTGTGAAACTTCTAGCCATTGCTGTATCACCATGAGACCAAAGTCTTAGTTGTTGGTTATCTACCAGTTTTTTCATTTCATTTACAATTTGCGTTGCTATGCCCTTTAGTCGAAAATCTGGATGAACCACAAGTTCACCACTTGGTCCAGCAACTAAATCTGTTGTATCTAAATGACCATAGCCCACAATTTTTTGAGTTGAATCTTCTGCAATTAAATGAATTACGGGACGATCCCCACCACTTCGAAGATGAATTTCAACATGCTCAGAGAAAGGTCGAACTCCATCTTTTTCACTAGAAAATATAACTAGTTCAAGAATATTATTAACTTCAGAGTCGGTGAGAGATTTCTTAACTGATACTTTATACATGATTTATCAGTTGTTTATCCGGTTTTCAACTTCCTCATTTAGATCATCTGATTGAGAAATCTCTCGGTTTGCAACAAATTTGTATCCCACATTTCTTAATGTTGCAATGAAGTTTTCATATTCTGGACCTAATTTTGCTCTTAATCTTCTTACATGAACATCAACGGTTCTAGTTCCACCGAAGTAATCAAAACCCCAAACTTCTTGGAGAAGTTGTTGTCGACTAAATACTCTACCTGGATGTTGAGCTAAAAATTTAAGTAGTTCAAATTCCTTAAAAGTTAAATCAATTAATTGTCCTTTTATCTTTACCGAATATGCGGCTTCATCTATAACTAAATCTCCACGTTCGATTTCAGGATTGACTTGTTCTTCAACTCCGTTTAATCGAGCAATTACTAATCTAATTCGAGCATCAACTTCTGCTGGTCCTGAATTTTCTAAGATAACTTCATCCAGCCCCCAGTCCGGGGTAATTGCAATTAATCCACCTTCAGTTGTAATAGCAATCAGTGGAGAAATTATTCCTGTAGTTCTAATTAATCTGCATAAACTTTTAGCACCTGGCAGATCTTTTCGTGCATCAACTAGCACAGCATCACAAATTGGCGCATTAATTAAAGCTGAAGGCTCAGCGGGCATTATTTTTACTTGGTGGTTAAGTAATGAAAGTGCAGGTAAAATATCTACTGAATTACCACGAGCATTAGTGACCAGAATTAAATTGGTCATTATCTGCTCCTTTAATGAAATTAGATAACTGATTTTACCTTTAAGACTCCATGACTACTTCTAGAACCAGCAGTTTTAGGCATATAAAGACGGATTTACACTCAGGATAGACTTTTATTAATGTCTAAATTACCTTCAGAATTACCTCCAGAGATTGTGCGCATCTCATGGCTATTAGGCCATTGGGAAGGTGTAGGTCAAGGTCAATATCCAAATTCAAACAATTTTTCTTTTATTCAACAAATTGAATTTAAAAACGAAGGTCAAACTTTTATTGATTATGAAAGTAAAAGTTGGGAATTAAATCCAGATGGAACAGCTGGTCAACCTTTACATGTTGAAAAAGGATTCTGGAAACCAGGAGATGGTGCAACTGTGGAAGTTGCAATCTCACATGTAAGTGGAATTTCAGAAATTTGGACTGGAATAAATGAAGTTTTAACTATTGAGGATGCAAAAATAACTTCTGCTCGAGCAAGGATTGCAACCCAATGGGTTGGGCGCGTTCCAAGTGCTAAATCTGTGGATGCAGGTGATCGTTTGTATGGACTCATGAATGGTGAATTAATGTGGACTTACGACATGGCTGCAGTTGGTCAAGAAATGCAAAATCATTTATGGGCCAGACTAAAACCATTGAGTAGTGAGCAAATTCTTGAAACGAAGAAAACTGGAAGACCAGTTAACAAACATGAAGTACCAAGTATCCCGGGAGTTAAATAATGAATGATTATCTAGAAGCTTGGGATAGAAGGCTTCGCACTGCCGGTTTTCGAATTACTCCACAAAGACAATTAGTTTTAGAATCTGTAACGCATCTTCGTCACGCCACACCCGAAGAAATTCTTGCAGAGGTCCAGGTTACAGCTAGTGGGGTAAATCTTTCTACTGTTTATAGAACTCTAGAAGTTTTAGAACAAGTTGGTTTAGTAACTCATGCCCATATCGGACATGGTGCCCCTACGTATCATGTTGTTGATGACACTCCTCATATTCATTTAGTTTGTTCCCGATGTAGAAAAGTTGAATCTATTGATGGTGATGGTTTTGCTAAATATGCAAACAATTTAGAAAACGATAATGGTTTTGTTGTTAATATTTCTCACGTAGCATTGCACGGTTTGTGTAAAAAATGTGCTAATGAGGGAAATGTCGTTACAGATCATGACCACTAAATCATTAACCCTAAATTTACAAGGACAAGTAAGAGCACCTGAATCAGTTATTGATCAAGATGTTGCTTGGCATTACGGAGACCCCCTAAGAGAACAGAGAAACCTAGTTGAAGGATTAGGGGCAGTCGATATTTCAAATCGTGGTGTTATAAAAATATCTGGCAATGATAGAAAAGTATTTCTACATTCTTTGACTTCGCAACATATTGAAAGAATGAATACAGGGGACTCATGTTCCACATTGTTATTAACTCCTAATGGGCACGTTGAACATGAATTGCACGTTATAAATAGTGAAAGTGAGATTTATTTAATTGTTGAAAAATCCTCTTTAAATCCAATATTAGATTTTTTTAAGAAAATGATCTTCATGTCACAAGTTGAAATCACAGACGAAACATCCAATTTGGCTGCAGTTTTTGAACCGGTAAGAGAAAATCATCAAGTATTTCCTACATGGTTAACTCCAATAAATTATGCAGGTGAAAAAATTATAGATGCTGGACAAAGTGCTGGGGGAGATCCAAATAAATATGTACCCAAAAGACCTGGAGTTTATAAAGGCAGAGAAATTCTTATTGAAAGACAAAATTTAGAAAATTATTTGAAAACTAAAGAGCCATTAGCTGGAACTTGGGCATTAGAGGCAATTCGTATTGCTGCGGGGGTTGCAAGAGTTGTAGTAGATGCAGATCACAAAACAATTCCACATGAAATTGGATTGATAGGCAATGCAGTTCATTTAGAAAAGGGTTGTTATCGAGGACAAGAGACGGTTGCAAGGGTTCATAATTTAGGTAAACCGCCTAGAAAACTAGTTTTAATTCATCTTGATGGCAGTCCCAATCGTTTGCCAAAAGAAAAAAGTCCAATCTTTGTTGATGGGGTTGAAGTGGGAATTGTTGGATCCAGTGCGCAGCATTACGAATTAGGACCAATTGCTTTGGGAATTATTAAGGCAAAAACTGAAGTTTTACTCAATGTTGCCGTAGATGATATACCTGGGAGCATTCAAGAAGTAGTTGTGAACCAATGACTAATCCTGTTGTATTAGTTGAATTGGTAAGAGCTGGTTTAGTGGAATCAGTTCATAGAGGACATGCAGTTTTATTAGATTCAAATGGAAAAGTTGAAATTTCCTTGGGGCAACCTAATTCACCTATATTTCCCCGTAGTGCCATAAAACTTGCTCAAGCCACTGCAATGTTGCGCAGTGGTGCAAAGCTTGTTGAAGAAAGGCTAGCAATTTCATGTGCATCTCATAGTGGTGAAGAAATACATAGAGAGTTAGTAAAGAAAATGTTAATTGACATTGGGTTAGATATTGATTCATTGCAATGTCCGCCAGATTTACCACTTGATCCCGCAACACAAATTGAGTATCTGAGTAAGGGAATGAAAGCAGAGCGATTAACAATGAATTGTTCTGGTAAGCACGCAGGAATGCTTACGGCTTGTGTTCAAAATAATTGGTCAATTAATAATTATCTAGACCAACAACATCCACTTCAAAAACTCATTGTTGAAACTATTGAAGATATGAGTGGCGAAAAAATATTTAAATCAACGGTTGATGGGTGCGGAGCACCGCTTCACGCTGTCTCTTTAATTTCTTTGGCAAAAATTGCTCAAAATTCGGTTTTAGCAGATTTAAACACTCCTCAAAGAAAAGTTGTTGATGCGGCAAGAAAATATCCAATTTATAATTCTGGAAATAAAAGAGATGTTGCACAATTTATGCAAATCGTTCCCGGTTTCTTTACTAAAGAAGGAGCAGAAGGAGTTCATGTCGGAGCACTGCCTGATGGGAGGGCATTTGCAGTTAAGTTTGAAGACGGATCTATGAGACCAAGAGCTACTTTTGTGGTTTCAGTGCTTCGCTATTGGGGAGTTGACGAAAGTATTTTAGAAAAATTAAGTAATTTAGAGAAAACTCCAGTACTTGGAGGGGGAAAACCCGTAGGCTCAATGCAGGCACTTCCAATTGAAAGGTAATTAAATGCCATTAAGTATGTACACATTAAATTTGGTTTTAGGATACATCTTCGTTGCTGTGAAAATTTGGGCATTCGTCGACGCAGTTACTCAAAAGAAAGAAGTATTCGCTGCTGTTGGTCGTCAATCAAAACTCTTTTGGTCTTCCCTGCTAGGAATATCTGTCTTGTCTCAATTCATTTCTGTTTGGACTCAAGGTTCAAATTACGGGATTCTTCAACTTGTAGGACTAATTTTGTCAATCGTATATTTGGTTGATCAAAGACCAAAAATGAACGAAATTAGAGGAAAGTAATTACTTTTTTCCTTGATTAGCAACAGCGGCAATTGCTTCTGCTGCAGCGGTTGGATCTAGGTATTCTCCACCATTTTTAATTGGTTTAAAATTTTCATCCAATTCGTAAAGTAATGGGATTCCTGTAGGTAAATTCAATTTCGCAATATCTTCATCACTGATGTTTTCTAAATATTTGATTAATGCTCTCAGTGAGTTTCCATGTGCAACAATTAAAACTGTTTTTCCTGATTCTAAATCTGGAATGATTGATTCTTTCCAATATGGGATTACTCGAGTTACTACATCTTTTAAGCATTCTGTGAGAGGTATCTCTTCTGGTTTCATTTCAGAATATTTTGAATCCTTATTTTGCGCATACTTGTCATTTGGGTCAATTGGTGGAGGGGGAACATCAAAAGATCTTCTCCAAAGCATGAATTGTTCTTCACCGTATTTATCTAAAGTGTCTTTTTTGTTCAAACCCTGCAAGGCACCATAGTGACGTTCGTTTAATCGCCAGGTTCTCTTTGTTGGAATATCTTTTATTCCGGCAGCATCCAGTGCTAATTCAGAAGTTTTTATTGCTCTATTTAATAGAGAGGTATGTAAAGAATTAGGGATTAAACCCTTTCCCTTTATTAACTGACCGCCTCTTTTTGCTTCTTCAATTCCCTTTTCAGATAAGTCAACATCAACCCAACCAGTAAAAAGATTCAGGGCATTCCATTGGCTCTCACCGTGGCGTAACAAAATTAATTGATATTTTTTACTCATTTAAATAGCCCTCAAATTTCTAATAGTTTTTGGTTTAGTAACGAGTGCTTTTTGGTAAACCTGAATCAGGCCTGCAACAGTCTTATCCCAGCTAAATTTAAGTGCGTGATCTCTTGCCCCTAGTTTAAGTTGAACTAATTTACTTTCATTTAAACAAACCTGAGCTAATGCCTCGGACCAAGTTCTTGGATCATGGCCATTAACTAAAATTCCACTTTTATTATCTGCAACAGTTGTTTTTAATCCACCAACGTTTGTTGCAATTACTGGTGTTCCACATGCTTGAGCCTCTACAGCAACTAAGCCAAAGGATTCGGAGTAAGAAGGAACTGCGACTAAGGTTGAGGCTTTATAAAGTGTTGCTAATTTTTCTCGCGAAGATGGTGGTAAAAAGATCACATTTTCTTTGATATTCAGTTCGCTAACCAAAGAAATCAAGGCATCAGGTTTATCAAATCCAGTTCCAGATAGTCCTCCGCAGATTACAACTCGCACTCTATTTTTTAGATTTGGATTATCCGCTATGAATTGGTGGGTTGCTTTAATTAAAACATCAGGTGCTTTTAGCGGCTGAACTCTTCCAACAAATGTAAAGACAATTGCATCTTGTGGAATACCTAATTCTTTTCGAGCAAGACTTTGATCTCCTGGACTAAAAATTTCAAGGTCGACACCTGGATTTACTACAGTTACGTGTTCACTATCTGCATGATAAAGATTTATTAAATCTTGCGCTTCAGCTTCAGTGTTTGCAACTAATTGAGTCGCTGCATCAACAACTTGCTGTTCACCAATTTCTCTTTCGGTTGGTTCAGGAGTATCACCGATTGCAAGAGTAGAATTTTTAACTTTTGCCATTGTGTGCATTGAGTGCACTAGTGGAACATTCCATCTTTCTGATGCAACCCAACCAACTTGTCCGCTTAACCAATAGTGTGAATGGATTAATTGATAATGGCCTTCTTTTTGAGTTGCTTCTTCTCGTAAGACTCCAGCACTTAATGCGCAAAGTTGTGAAGGAAGACTCTGTTTTGATAATCCTTCAAAAGGACCTGCAGTAATTTGTTTAACTTTTACACCGTCAAATAATTGAGTTTCGTTTTTTAAAGATCCAGAGGTTCTTCTTGTAAATATGTCAACAGCAATTCCTTGCTGGGCAAGTCTTTTTGCAGTCTCAACAACATAAACATTTAATCCACCGGCGTCTCCAACACCTGGTTGATCTAATGGAGAAGTATGAACAGACAAAAGTGCAACTTGATTCAAATTCATACTTATATTATTCCTTATTTAAATTTGAAGATTTAATGTGAGGTTGATTACTGAGAGAAAATTGCTTTAATTGTCGGTTTAATGTAAAACAGTGTCTATGTAAGCTTCGCCAGTTAAAACATGGATGATTCTACGCGCGATGCTAACCGCATGGTCTGCAAATCTTTCGTAGTAACGAGAAAGCAAAGTTACATCAACTGCTGCCTCAACTCCGTGTTTCCAGTCCGGAGACAACACAATTCTGAATAGTTCTCGATGTAAGGCATCGACTTTGTCATCTGACTTTTGTATTTCTTGAGCTAAAGCGACATCAGGATTTGTCACAAGTCTTGAAAGTTGATTTGTTAATTCTTCTGCAAGGTGACCTAGAGTTCTAAATGTTTCAACCAATTCATCTGGAACTGCTCTTGCTGGATAACGAAGTCTGGCTGACTTGGCAACATGTACTGCTAAATCTCCCATGCGTTCCATTGAACTGGCAATTCTCATACTTCCTAAAACACTTCTTAATTCAGTTGCAACTGGTTGTTGTTTTGCGGTGAGCATCGTGCAACGTTCATCTAAAGCTGAAGCTAAATCATTTAATAAAACATCAGATTCGATAACTCTTTCTGCGATTTCACGATCTGCAAATAAGAGAGACTCTGTGGCCTTGTTAATGGCTTTACCAACAAGTTCGGCCATTTGTGAGATGTCATTATTAATGGCAACAATTTCTTCATGAAAAAGGTCGCGCATAATCATCTCCTGAGTTTCTTTAATTATAAATCAACTATTGCCATACTTTCATGATTTCACGCACAAATATGGATTAAATAATGAATACAGGGTGAAAGACAAGCAAATTTTAGACTAACTAGGCAGAACTAAGTGGTGGGAAATGAGGGTTAGAAACTAATCTGGGGGCATGGAATTAATTGGGGGTCTTGTTGTAGGGCTACTAATTGGATCCTTTGGGGTTTTCTATTGGTATAAAAACAAGAACCAACAAGAATTAAATAACACAGCATCAAGTAGTCCGAGAAATTTACTGTTCAAATTAATTCAATCTCTTCCAGATATTGTTATCTGGGTCGATGGAAATAACCGAGTAAAATACGCCTCCGAAATTGCATTAAGTCTAAATATTGCTAGAGACGATAAAATACAGATTTCTGCACTCGAAACTTTGATTGAGATGGCTAGAAAAATAGATGAGCCAATATTGAAAAAAGTTAAAGCAAAACGTCCATTAGGTATAGCAAAACTTAATTTAGATACTTGGGTCTTAAAACTTGAACGTGGCGAAGTTTTACTTTGGGCACAAAACAACTCCGTAGTGAGCAGAGTTGAAACAGTTAGACGAGATTTTGTAGCAAACATTAGCCACGAATTGAAGACTCCAGTTGGTGCCTTATCCCTTTTATCTGAAGCAATTGAAGAAGCAGGAAATGATTCAGAAGCAATCCAAAAATTTGCAAAAAGAATTGGCCCAGAAACAAAAAGATTGACAAATGTAATAAGAGATATTATTGATTTATCGCAAGTTCAATCTGACGATCCTCTTGCAACAGCAAATCCTGTAGAAGTGGACAGGATAATTAATGATGCAGTTGATGCGGTTCAACTTTTAGCCGACTTACATACAGTTGAAATTGTTCAGGTGAAATCTCCTGATGTAAAAATTGTGGGTGATGAGTATCAGTTAGTTATGGCTGTGCGAAATCTTTTAACAAACGCTATAACTTTCTCCCCAGTTAATTCCCGAATTACTGTGGGATCAAAATTAAAAGATGGAGTAGTTGAAATTACTGTATCTGATCAAGGAATAGGTATCAGCTTAGAAAATCAAAGTAGAATTTTTGAACGTTTTTATCGAGTTGATCCTGCAAGATCGAGAAGTACCGGAGGTACTGGTTTAGGTTTAGCAATTGTTAAACACGTTTGTGAAAATCATGGTGGTGAAGTTTCAGTTTGGTCAGTTCCTGGACAAGGATCAACTTTTACAATGAAGTTTCCGCAAATGGAAGAAGAATCAATAATTGAAAATAGTAAGGAATTAAGTTCATGACAAAAATTTTGTTAGTTGAAGATGAGGAATCATTCAGAGAAGGTTTGTCATTCATGCTTTCAAAAGAAGGTTATGACGTTATTACCTCAGATAATGGAATAGATGCAATTACTAAATTTGAACAAAACGGTGCAGATTTAATTTTGTTAGATGTTATGCTTCCTGGTCAATCTGGTTTAGAGGTATGTAAGAAATTACGAACTATGACAAAAGTGCCGATAATCATGCTAACTGCAAAAGATACAGAACTTGATAAAGTTCTCGGTTTGGAAATTGGAGCAGATGATTACATTACAAAACCATTTTCTAGCAGAGAATTACTTGCAAGGGTCAAGGCAATTCTTAGAAGAATTGGTGGGGTTGAAGAAAAAAATTCTGTCTTAGAAATAGGACCAGTTCGAGTCGACACCGAACGACATATCGTGACCGTTGATGGAATAGAGCAATCTTTGCCACTAAAAGAATTCGATCTCCTTGTCTATTTAATGCAGAATGCTGGAAGAGTTTTGACACGTGTTCAATTAATTGATCGCATTTGGGGTAGTGATTATTTTGGTGACACCAAAACTTTGGACGTTCATGTTAAAAGACTTCGTTCTCGAATAGAAAAAGATGCAGCTAATCCAAAATATATTCAGACAATTAGAGGTCTGGGTTATAAGTTCGAAAACGTTAAATAGATTTAAAAATTAAAAGGTGCATCATTGCCAAGAGTAAGCACCAAATTAGTAGTGGTTAAATCAACATCCTCAACAAGTGCCCCCACTGAAAGTAATTTGGCAAGGGCTTCTGCTTTTGATTGCAAACCTGCACCATAAACAATTTGGGTCTTAGCAGTGTCTTTGTTAGGGGCATCTGCAACTTCAGTTATTTTCATGCCTTGAACCTGTAAAGAATCTGCAACAACGCGAGCAAATCCTGAACGTCTTGTTCCATTCAGAACAGAAATGCTCACACCTTCGAGGGAACCGGCAATGATTTCTCTACCTTCAACTGCTGCAGAAATTGGAGCTTCAGAGACTGGGTTTGCATTTGCATATATTCCAGTGTTAGGTACCACAAGAACTGTTTGATCAACAATTCCTGCATTTTTAAAAACAAAAGTAATTTTAACAAAACTTGATTGACGAGGGGTAAATTCAATTAAATCAACATGTGGGGAATCTGCACTTATGCCTAAATTTATAAAGTCTCTTGCTGGAATATTTATTTCGTTAGCAGGACTAAATACGACTGATTTTGGTGCAGGATTTTCAACTGACACGCTGACGAGTTGATCATCTTTTAATCCGCTATTACTGATTGTTGCAACAACTGTTGCAGCATTTGTTTCACCTTTTGCAATTACAACATTTTGTACATATATGTCACCAATTGATGAATTGGCCCCGCTTCCAACTGGACCTTGAATATTTGTTAAAGCGTTAGGACCAGCAGCGCAACCTGTCATAAATAAAATAACTGCAATAGCTGAAATAAATGATTTATATGCACGCATAATTCTCAATTCTACCCAATGAGAGGTGAAGGCATGAGCCCAGTATTGGGCTGGTAGAATAGGGGAATTAACGAAAGGTATTTCTTAAATGTCCTTCAAAGTTGGCGAAACAGTTGTTTATCCACATCATGGAGCAGCAGTAATTGAAGCAATCGAATCAAGAAATATCAAAGGCGTAGAAAGAAAATATTTAGTTTTAAGAGTTAAACAAGGTGATTTAACTGTAAGAGTTCCAGCAGACAATGTAGATCTAGTTGGCGTAAGAGATGTTGTAAATGCAGAAGGTTTAGAAAGAGTATTTGACGTTCTTCGTCAACCTTACACAGAAGAACCAACTAACTGGTCACGTCGTTACAAAGCAAACTTAGAAAAATTAGCTTCAGGTGATGTTATGAAAGTTGCCGAAGTAGTAAGAGATCTTTGGAGAAGAGATCAAGACCGCGGACTTTCTGCCGGTGAAAAAAGAATGCTTTCCAAAGCCCGTCAAATTCTCGTTAGCGAATTAGCTTTAGCTGAAAGAACAAATGAAGTTAATGCTGAAGCGTTGCTCGACGAGGTTCTAGCTTCTTAAAGAATTTTTGTGAGCGCCACCGCTAACGTCTGTGTCGTAATTCCAGCTGCAGGCTTGGGTGAGCGTCTGGGTTTAAACCAACCAAAAGCATTTGTCGCAATAAATAACTGGTCACTTCTTGCGCTAACTATTAGACGAGTATTAGAAGTTGAACGCGTAGGACATTTAATAATTGCAGTTCCCGCTGATTTTAAGACTCAGGCGCTAGATCACATAGATCGAGCGGTGAGAGATGCGAATCGAAAAATCCCAGTAGACGTTGTTGCCGGGGGAGAAACTAGAACACAATCGGTTAAAAATTCATTACTTGTTCTAGACCCATTAGATTCACTTGTTTTAGTGCACGATGCAGCAAGACCATTTGTTCCTAAATCAGTATTTGAAAGCGTTATTGCCAAACTAGATTCTGGTGCCAAAGTTGTCATTCCCGTTATTCCGGTTTCTGACACTATTAAATCTGTGAATGAAAAAGCAGAAGTTGTAAAAACTTTAGATCGCACAGAATTAAGAGCCGTGCAAACACCTCAAGGTTTTGCTCGCGAAGTACTTTCAGAGATCTATGCCACCACAGATTTAAAACCAACCACCGATGACGCAGGTTTAGCCGAAATGGCAGGAATCAATGTTTCCACCGTTGAGGGATCTGTGGAATCATTCAAGGTAACAACTCCATTTGATTTAGAAATGGCTACTAACTTTATGAACAGGAAATAATTTATGACAAATAGAGTTGGTATCGGTGTCGATGTTCACCCATTTGAAAATGGTCGTGAATTAAATTTAGCTGGAATTCAATGGCCTAATGAAACAGGTTTAGCTGGTCACTCAGACGGAGATGTTGTAGCGCATGCTTGCGCAGATGCACTTTTATCTGCTGCCGGTTTAGGAGATTTAGGTTCAAATTTTGGAACAGATAAACCGGAATGGAAAGGTGCTAGTGGTACTAAATTATTAAGTGCGGCTGCAAAAATAGTTAAAGATGCTGGTTGGAAAATTGATAATGTGGCAGTCCAACTTATTGGAAATAAACCCAAAATTGGAAACAGAAGATCAGAAGCTGAAAAAGCATTAAGTGAAGCTGTCGGATCTCCCGTTTCCCTTGGTGCGACTACAACTGATGGTTTAGGTCTAACAGGACGTGGCGAAGGCTTAGCAGCTATTGCTCACGCTCTAATAAATCGTTAATTATTTACATAAATATCGTTAAAAAACCAATCGAATAGAATAAAAGAACTTATGCGCCTTTATGACACTGCTACGAGAACAGTCAGAGAATTCACTCCCATAAAAAAGGGTGAAGTCGGCATGTATTTGTGCGGAGCAACTGTACAAGGTTCTCCTCATATTGGTCATATTAGATCGAGCATGGTTTTTGATGTTTTAAGAAGATATTTTGAATTTAATAAATACAAAGTTATTTTAGTTAGAAACGTAACTGATATTGATGACAAAATAATTCATAATGCAGGACATGAAGACATTACTTGGTGGGAATTAGCTTCAAGATATGAAAAAGAGTTCACTTGGGCACATGAACAGTTAGGAAATTTAACACCCACAATTGAACCAAGAGCAACCGGACACATAACTCAAATGATTGAAATTATTCAAACTTTGATTGAAAAAAATCATGCGTATGTCGCCGAAGGGTCTGTTTGGTTCTCAGTTAGATCTTTTAAAGAATATGGATCATTGTCTGGTCAAAAAATTGATGAGATGCTAGCTGCTCAAGATCCCGATAAAGGTAAAAAAGATCCGCACGATTTCGCACTTTGGAAAGCAGCAAAAAAAGATGAACCACATTGGAATACACCTTGGGGTCCAGGAAGACCTGGTTGGCATATTGAATGTTCAGCGATGGCGCAAGCTTATTTAGGAAATCAATTTGACATCCACGGCGGCGGTTTAGATTTAGCTTTTCCACATCACGAAAATGAAGTTGCTCAATCAAAAGCAGCAGGACAAAAATTTGCAAATTTCTGGTTGCATAATTACTGGGTTACTCAAAGTGGCGAAAAAATGAGTAAGTCTTTGGGTAACACTATGAAAGTAAGTGAAATACTTTCAAGATTCAGAGCAATCGACGTTAGATTTTATTTATTGTCTGCTCATTATCGAAGCAATCTTGAATTTTCAGATCAAGCTTTAAGTGATGCTGCTACTGCATTTTCACGCATTGAACAGTTCGTAATTAGAGCCAGTGAAAAAATTGGAGAAGTTGAACTTTCTCATGATTTACCTAAGTCTTTTCAAGATGCGATGGAAGAAGATATAGCAACACCGAGTGCATTTGCTGTCATTCATGAGTATGTGACAAACGGAAATACGGCAATTGCCAATAACGCAAAAGAACTAAAAGAAATTTATGTTCAAGTAAGAACAATGCTCGATATTTTGGGACTAGATCCAATGAATAAACAATGGAAGAAAGAATCAGGCCAGGACACCACCAATGCTCTGGATTCTTTGATCCAGTCAATGCTCAAGCAACGAAATGATGCACGGGCATCAAAGAATTTTGAAGTAGCCGATAGTGTTCGAGACGCACTAAATAGTGCAGGAATTTTGATTGAAGATACACCTCAAGGTTCACGCTGGTCTATAAATAAGGAATCGAAGTAATTTAATGGCTTTCAAAAATGCTCGTAAACCTGGTGGCAAAAAAACTGTTGGCTCGGGTGGGAAAAATAGAAAAGCCTTAAAAGGCAAAGGTCCAACTCCTAAAGCAAAAGATCGCCCAGCACACGTTAAGTACCGCGATAAGAAAGAAAGAAATCCTAAAAATACTCGCAGTGCACAATTTACTAAAGAACCAAGAAGATCTTTTAGTAATAATGAAAAAAGATCAGCATCTGATTTTATCTTAGGAAGAAACCCTGTTCTGGAAGCTTTAAATGAGAACGTTGATGCAGCAATCTTAAGAATTGCAAACGGTGTTGATATTGATGATCGATTGAGACAAATTTTAACTCTTGCAAGTGATAAAAATTTGCCAGTTATGGAAGTTGAAAGAAGAGAATTAGATCGATTAACAAATAATACTAATCATCAAGGTG
>JBJOKB010000045.1:0-6193 GCA_046046315.1 Actinomycetota bacterium
TTCGTTTGTACTTGATAGAAACCGCTCAAAAGGGCATTGCTTGGATGAAATTTTCCACTAAAGGGACTGCGGGCCATGGATCCATGGTTAATAATCAAAATGCAATTACTAAATTATCTAAGGCTTTAACAGATTTGAGCAATTATAAGTTTCCTATAACTATTAAAGACTCTGTAAAGATGCTATTAGAAGAAACTGCAAGTGCGCATAATATGAAATTTGATCCCAATGATCCAGAAAAAGTTGTTGCTCTACTTGGAACTTTAAGTAAATTAGTTTCGGCAACTTTGTCAAACACTGCTAATCCAACAATGATCAATGCCGGCTATAAGGTCAATGTAATTCCAGGGGAGGCAACTGCACATGTTGATGGCAGGTTTTTACCCGGGAATGCAGAGACATTCTTATCCGAAATCCAAAAAATTGTCGGAGACGAAGTAACGATTCAAGCAGAAACCTTTGATGTTTCGTTAGAGGCACCATTCGAAGCAAGAATTGTCGATTTAATGAAAAATGCACTCGAGGCAGAGGATCCCGGTGCACGTGTTGTGCCATACATGCTTTCCGGTGGAACTGACGCAAAAGCTATGTCTAAATTTGGAATAAAAGGCTATGGTTTCACTCCGTTGCTGCTTCCAAACGATTTGGATTTCACAAGTCTTTTTCACGGCCATGATGAAAGAATTCCTATTTCTTCATTAAAATTTGGAGCAAGAGCGATGTATAGATTTATTAAAGAACTTTAGGTTCTTTCAACTTTGTGAATTCTTTTTTTAACCCACATTCTTTTTACACCATTTGGATAAATTCTTGTTCGGACAAGTTCCCACCGTCCATATTCAGCTAAATCAGTTAAAAGTTGCTTTGCCTCTCGGCGACTAACTTTTTTAGGTAATGGGACCTCTCGTATTTCCCAAGAACTATACAAATTAGTTACCTCGATCCTTTGAAAGTTGGGCCCATCCTGACTCAGGATATGAAGAATGCGGGGCAGAAACGTCGGACAATGCGGTATTTATTTCAGCAGGAAGAGTCAAATTATCTGAATTTAATAAAATTTTAAGTTGAGCTTGGTTTCTTGCTCCTAAAATAACTGAGCCAACTCCAGGTCGATCCCGTAGCCAAGATATCGCAGTTTCAGCAGGTGTTCTTCCAATTCCTTCTGCAGCAGTGACTAAAGCATCGACAATTCTAGATTTTTCTTCAGTCAAATGTTCTTGAATAAAATTTGAAAAATACTTGGAAGCAGCACGTGAATCAACAGGAGTTCCAAAACGATATTTGGCAGTCAAAACTCCTCGTCCCAGTGGGGACCAAGGCAATAAAGTCTTGTTTTGGTTTTCTAACAAAGGAATAACTTCTCTTTCAACACCTCTGGCAAGAAGGGAGTATTCATGTTGGGTTGATAAAAAAGGAATATTTAGATTCTTACACTCGGAAATTACTAATGCAGTTTGCCAAGCAGAGTAATTGGAGATCCCAAAATATCTAAATTTGCCCTGAAAATAAAGCTGAGAGACAGCTTTAAGTGTTTCATCTATCGGTGTTAAAGGATCCCATCCGTGCATTTGCCATAGGTCAACATATTCAACCCCTAATCTTTGCAATGATGCATTTAGCGCATTAGTTATGTGAATAGAACTTGCGTTATACATGCGAGGAAGATCAACTTTTACTGCTTTGGTTGCAATGAAAATAGAATCGCGATTTCCTATTTCAGCAATTATTTGTCCCACTAATTCTTCGGAAATTCCCTTCGCATAAGAATCCGCTGTATCTAAAAAATTTCCACCAGCATCAATGAAGGCTTTGTATTGAGACCTTGCTTCAGGTTCATCAGTGTCGCGACCCCAGGTCATGGTTCCTAGAGCCAAAGTCGAAACTTCGTGTCCAGAGTTTCCAAGTAGGCGCATTCGCATATTGTGAGGTTATTGCAATAATCCTAAGAATCAACTCTTTTCAGTGATTTTTCGCAAAGTGTTAGGGGAGAAACTTTGTCCTGGTGGTTAGCCGCAGCAATGGGAGTGGTGCAAGGAGTTACCGAGTTCCTACCAATCTCGTCAAGTGCCCATTTAAGAATTTTGCCTGCACTTGTTGGTCAAAAGGATCCCGGAGCATCTTTTACGGCAGTTATTCAGATTGGAACGATTTTTTCGGTTCTAATCTATTTTAAAAATGATCTAACAAATATATTTAGGGCTACTTTATTAGGTCTTGTTAAAAAAAATTTCAGGAACAAAGATTTCAGAATGGGAATATCCATAATTTTAGCAACACTACCAATAATAATCTTTGGCTTCGTTGGTCAAGATTTTATTAGAAGTGGTGCGAGAAGTTTATACGTTGTTGCATACGTGATGTTAATTTTTTCCTTTGTAATGTTTTTTGTTGATAAGTATTCAAAATTCGACACTGATATTAATAAATTGTCTAGAACAAAAATTCTAATTTTAGGCATAGCTCAATCTTTTGCTTTGATTCCGGGATTTAGTCGATCTGGGGTAACAATCACAGCTGCAAGATTTTTTGGAATAAATAGATCAGATGCTGCCAGATTTTCATTTTTATTATCTGTTCCTGCAATTGTACTTTCAGGAATTTATGAAGCTATAGATATTACAAATAACAATCCATCAGGATGGGGACAGACATTATTTGCTGCTCTTGTATCATTTGTTGTTGGATATTTAAGTATTGCTTGGCTAATCAAATGGTTAGGAAATCACAGTTTAAAAACCTTCGTTATTTACAGAATCGTGCTTGCTTTGGTGATTATTGGATTATTAAATGGCGGTTTCATCTCAAACCTCTAGAATGATGTCGTGACTACTGTTTATTTGGTAAGACATGGAAGAACTCCAGCGAACGAAAAGGGAATACTTGCTGGAAGAACTAAAGGCGTAGATCTTGATGATTTGGGTGTTAAACAAGCTCAAGCCTTAGGAACAACTTTAGAAAGCATAGATTTCAAGAAAATTTTAGTAAGCCCTATGGAGCGTTGCCAGCAAACGGCAAGAATCTTGAATCAATTTTCAAAGTTTCCCAAAAAGCCAAGTATTAATTCTGGGATTAATGAATGCGATTATGGTGACTGGTCTAATAAAAAATTATCATCATTAAGAAAAAAGTCCCTTTGGAAAACAGTACAAGAAAAACCAAGTCTGGTTGAATTTCCAAACGGTGAAAAAATGTCCTCAATGTTGGACCGAGTGAAAACAACAATTTTAGAAAACGCTCTGGAGTTAAAATCAGAGGATAATATGCTTGTGGTTTCCCATGGAGATCCGATTAGAAGTTTTATTGCTGACTGCCTTGGAATTCATCTGGATAATTTTCAAAGAATAATTGTAGATCCTTGCTCGGTATCAATTGTAAAAATATTTGAAAATAACATTCAAGTTATAAGTGTGAACAATAGAGTTCAAATAATTGGAGAAGTGAAAAGAAAAAGGACTACTCGTAGTGTGCTTGGTGGAGGTGCGGGCTAGATGCGAAAAATTTTCTCACATTTGGAACCCGATCGTTTTGTATCTGGGACAATAGGACAGCCAGGAGAGAGAGTTTTTTTCCTTCAGGTTAGAAGTGGAAATAACATAACAAGTGTTGTTGTTGAAAAAACACAAGTTGCCATTTTGTCAGAAAGAATTGACACGCTGTTGAATCAAATAATGGATGAGAGTTCAAATCATTCAAATATTCCTGCCAAGTTTGATAAAAAACTTCTTGATTTAGAACCACTAGAAGCTCCAATTACCGAAGAGTTCAGAGTTGGAATCATGAGCCTTGGTTGGAGCATCCCTAAAAAGAAACTTATTTTAGAAGCGCATGCAGATACAAGCGACTCAGTACCTGAAATAGATAGCGAAGATGTCGATGGCCCAGATGTGTTGAGAATTCATTTAACAGCGCAACAAGGAAGATTATTTGCAGAACGAGGCAGGAGACTAGTTTCTGCTGGTAGGCAACCTTGTCCATTTTGCCAAGAACCATTAGGTCAACAAGGACACATTTGCGCTAGATCTAATGGTTACAAAAGATAATTTTAAATGGACAAATTGGATTTATTGCGGTTTGGTGAAATAGAAATTGAAAGTTTAGTACCAGATTCGTCCAATGGGGCTCTAAAAGTACTAATTGAAAAATCAAATAACAGAATCTCAGCAATTATGAAACCTGAAGTTTCAATTCGTCCTCTTTGGGATTTTCCACTTCAAGATTTAAATAATCGAGAATTTGCAACTTATCTTATGGACCGTTCTCTAGGTTTAAATTACGTTCCTGACACGGTGGTAAGAGAAGTAGCTGGTATTGGTAAAACATTAATTCAAGAATGGATCACAGAAATAGAAAATGATTTGATAATTGTCAAATCACCAGAAGATATCCCTAGTGATTATCTAAAAGTGCTTCAAGGCTACGACGAATTAAACAAATTAATAACATTGGCTCACAAAAATAGTAGAGAATTAAGGTCATTGTGTCTCTTCGATTTGATAATTAATAATGCGGATAGAAAAGGTGGTCACTTACTTTCTGATATTAATCACAAAATTTGGGCTATAGATCATGGAGTTAGTTGGCACTTTGATTCTAAAATAAGAACCGTCTTATGGGGTTGGGTTGGAAAAGGGTTTGACGATCAAGATTTGGAACTTCTACATAAGGCTAAAAAAATATTGGATGAGTGGAAAAATGAAGGTTTTGACTATTTACCCAAAATCGAAATTAAGCAAGCAATTCTCAGAGTGGAGGGTTTACTGAATTTAGGGGCATTTCCTCAACCTGGAAATGATTGGCCAGCTGTTCCATGGCCAATCTTTTAGATTGAAATCCCTACATCGCGTATTGTAGGAATATGAAATCTTGGAGCCTTGAAAAATCTAAATATATCTCCAACAATTTCCCACCACAATATCTTCGAATGTTTGACTCTAAGACTCAAAATCTTCAATATGTGGGCAAAGATGAAAAAGAAGTTCAAATCTATGTCTGCGGAATTACTCCTTATGATTCCGCACATTTGGGTCATGCCTTCACCTATTTAACTTTTGATTTGATCATTAGAGCACTCAACTACATAGGTAAAAAAACCAATTATGTCCAAAATGTGACAGACATCGATGATCCTTTGTTCGAAAGAGCAAGAAAAAATAATTCAAAGTGGGAAGAGATTGTGAATTCGCAGCTGGAAATTTATCGCCAGGATATGACAGCCTTGAATGTTTTACCACCAGATCATTTCGTCGGAGTTATGGAAAATATGGATTTAATTATTGAACAAATTAGATCTACAATAGATAAGGGATTATCATACCAAATTGGTACTGAGTGGTACTTCAAAATTAAGAATGAAAATCTGTCGCAATTAGTTTCCAAAGTACCCGAGAGTGAACTTGTGGATGTGGCTAAAGAACGTGGTTGCGATACAGAAAGACCAGGAAAGCTTAACCCAATAGATCCAATAATTTGGAAAGCAAGCAAAGAGGATGAACCAAATTGGCAAGAAGATTTTGGAACTGGACGTCCTGGATGGCATATTCAATGTATTTCACTTGCACATAAATACGCGAAATTTCCATTGGATATACAAGGTGGCGGTAAGGATTTAATTTTCCCGCATCATTCGATGTGTGAGGAACAAACCAAAGCTTTAGGTTTTGGAGAATTGGCAAAAAATTATCTCCACGTCGGCATGGTTTCCTACCAAGGAAGCAAGATGAGTAAATCTAAAGGCAATCTTGTATTCGTTCATAAACTTATCGAGAAAGGTGTATCACCTATGGTCATAAGACTTTCTCTCATTATGCAAAAATGGAACTCCGATTGGGAATTTGAAGATGAGATGATGCAGGAGACGAGCAACTTCTACGATGATTTATCAAAAAAACTATATGGCAAATTTATGAAAAAACAAGACGAACAAAATATTTTGGCCTTTATACTCGAAGATTTAGGTGTTAACAAAGCCATCAAATACCTGTATGAAATACAACCTCTAAGTGATTCAATGAATAATATTTCTATAAATGATTTTCTAGAGTCTTTATTAGGATTAAGATTGAAAATGGTTTCTTAAAGCATGAATATGGATTATACGTATTGGAAAAAAATTCGAAAAATTAGTAAAAACAATGACGATTTAGATTTGAATAAGTTGTTCAAAAAGTATCCAAACCGTGGTTACGAATTTAAT
>JBJOKB010000116.1:0-7329 GCA_046046315.1 Actinomycetota bacterium
TTTAGCTAGCTTCTAAATCCCAAATTCTTGCTCCACCAAGAATTCCTGCTTTATTGCTGACTCTGGTTACTTTTGGTCCTAGATCTAAACCTTTGATGTGTTTGGCATTACCGCCACCAACGTAGCAATGATCGTAATAAAGAAACTGATCGTATTTAGCTATTGCTTTCATGACTCTTTTTGTCCATCTTTCAACACCAATTCTTTCACGTGCGGCATTGCCAATTTGTTCTTCAAATTCTTCACTTTGTCTAAATGGTGCATGACCTAGCTCTAAATGGGGAAGAAGTATTCCATTTTGAAATAATGCTGTTCCAACACCTGTACCAAGTGTCATAACAAATTCCAAACCTTCACCTTTAATGACAGCTGCTCCTTGAATATCGGCATCATTGGCAACTTTTGTAGGAATTCCTAAAGCTTTGGCCATGGGAGTTTGTAAATCAAAGTTTTTCCAGGCTTGAACTAACTCTGGATCTTTTGGGCCATCTTTTACTAATCGAGAAAGAGAGGGAACCATAACAACAATTCCGTTACGAACTAATCCAGGAAAACCAACACTGGCACGTTGCGCTTTTGGTAAATTTTTTACAAAGTTTGCAACAACTTGCGAGAAACCTTCAGGATGAGATGGATAAGGAGTTTCCATTCGAATTCGTTCACAAACCATTTCGCCATCTTTACTTATGACGCTGGCTTTAATTCCTGAACCACCAATGTCAATGGCCAGCGTCAAAGTATCGGCTGGCCAATTGATCATGAACTAATTATGTCCTAGTTACTTCTTAGGTTTAACAAGCCCGTCGTAAAGAAATACTGCAGCAAGGGCTCCAAGAATTGGACCAAGAATCCAAATCCAGAAGTTTTCTAAATTACCCGAGGCTATTGCTGGACCAAACCAACGAGCTGGGTTCATAGCACCACCAGTTAAGGGACCTGAGAACAAAATGTCTGCGGTGATTGTTAAACCAATTGGTAAACCAGCTACTGCTGAGAATGTGCCACGAGAATCAATCGCAACTCCCATGATTACCATCATCAAAAGAAATGTGGCAATTGCTTCAACTAACAATCCGTAAAGCGGTTTGATTGGTTGAGCAAGAGTTGGAACACCAACAGTTTGAGCATATGAACCATAAGCAATTTTTAAAATAAAAGCTGCAAGTAGTCCACCAAGTAATTGGGTGACAATGTATGACAACGCATCAAGAGATTTCATTCTCTTTGTTGCCCATAATGCAATGGTTACAGCAGGATTAAATGCTCCACCTGATATGTGAGCAAAAGCTGAAACTGAAACAAAAATGGCTATACCGTGAGCAAGTGCGATACCGGTGATATCAGCACCACTCAAAATTGATCCTGCACCAAGTAATACCAGTGCAAAAGTTCCTACGAATTCCGCCATTAAACGGGCAGGTGCGTTTTTCATTTACTAACTCCCTTTTTTGGATTAGTAATGAATTTAGACGATGATACTTGCGTGAACTGGTATTGAAGATAGGCGATTGCGACCATTTAATGCAGAAATTTCAATAAAAACAGCTGTATTTGATAATTTTGCACCTGTTTTGGCAATTAATTCAGATCCTGCTAAAAGTGTTCCACCTGTTGCTAAAACATCGTCAACTAGTAAAACGCAATCGTTTTTGTTAAGTGCATCAGTGTGAAGCTCTAATGAATCAAAACCGTATTCAAGTTGATACTGCACAACATGGGTTTGGCGCGGTAGTTTTCCTGGTTTACGTAAAAGCACTAATCCAAGATTATGTTTAGCAGCAATTGCTGCTGCGAATATAAATCCTCTAGATTCAATGCCAGCAACTTTATTTGCGCCATTTAGGTGACTGGCCAAATCATCAACTGCATCACTGAATGCTTTTTCGTCTTGTAAAACCGGGGTTATATCTTTGAAAATAATTCCAGGCTTTGGAAAGTTGGGAACATCAACAATCTTGGAATACGCATATTCCAGATGATTTGGGATATTCATGGATTAAATACTAGGCAAAGTAAGGATGTCTGCCCCAGTTTTCGTGACAACTAGGGTGTGTTCAAATTGGGCAGACATCTTTCGATCTTTCGTTAACACAGTCCAGGTGTCTTCCAAGATGTCGTATTCGTGGGTTCCTAAATTAAGCATTGGTTCAATGGTGAAAGTCATTCCTTCTTGCATCAATTGGGTAGCAGCAGGATCATCAAAATGCGGAATTACTAAACCTGAGTGAAAAGAAGTGTGAACTCCATGTCCGGTGAAATCTCGTACCACTCCGTAATTAAATCTTTTGGCATAGCTTTCAATTACTCGACCTATAACGTTGATAGGTCTTCCAGGAGCTACAGATTGGATTGCTCTATCTAGAGCCTCTTTTGTTCTTTCCACAAGCAGTTTAACTTCATCATCTACTTCGCCAACCAAAAACGTGTAGTTGGTGTCGCCATGCACACCATTTTTAAAAGCTGTGACATCAAGATTGACGATGTCTCCTTCTTTAATTATTTGATTTGAAGGAATTCCATGACAGATGACTTCATTTATTGACGTGCATAAAGATTTGGGAAATCCACGATATCCAAGAGTTGAAGGATATGCGCCTTGATCACAGATATATTCATGAACTATTTCATCAAGTTCATCTGTGGTCATGCCATCTTTAATTGAATCTCCAGCTAGGTGCATGGCATCTGCGGCGATAGTGCCAGCGATGCGCATTTTTTCAATTATTTCTGCAGTTTGAACATCACTTCCTTTATATGCAGCAGGTGCTTTCTTGCCCACATATTCAGGTCTTTCAATATTTACAGGTACGGGTTTTAACGGTGAAGTCATTAATAATTAAATCTAGCCAATATTGAATGTTGCTTTTGCAGTCCGAGTGGTTTTCCCAGATTTCTTGACAGAGAAAGTCAAAGTGCAAGTGCCTTTGGTGTTAACGATTACTGAAGTTGCAGTTGCCTGGCAGGCATTTTTGGGTTTTGACTTAATGCCCACAAATTTCACACTGGTGGAACTTGCAGTTTTAACACCAATCTTTTTAAGCACAGTTTTGGCTGAAAAAGTACCCTTTTTCAAGGTTGGTCTAGGTGTTGTGAATGCTTCATCTGCTGAATATCCAGCGGTTGTTAATGCGGTTTTGACCAAAGAAGTGAAGTTGCTCGCCACTAAAGCTAGAACTGCACGATCTTTTATTTCTGGATAACAAGGAGCACCACTTCCTCCTGCGACTGGTCCAATAAGTAAATTTTCGGTTTCAGTTTGCAAGATGACTGGGCCACCGCTGTCGCCAAAACATGCACCTGTGCCAGAGGCTGATTTGCCATATAGATAAGTCTTTCCCCCCAGGAATTGAAATGGGGTTTTGGAAAGACTCAAAGGAATCATTGAGACATCACTTTCTTTGGCAGTTTGGCCATAACCAAAGAAGTTCAATTTTTTACCTAACACTGTGGCAGCTGCTGCTTCTGATTCGCTGGCTAGTCGACTTATTAGGGGAGTGCCAATTTCTTTATCAAGAATTAGAAAAGCAATATCGTTTGCTTCGACAAAACCGGTGCTGGAATTGGAATATCCACTTGTCAAAATTATTGCAACCGCATCTGCTACAGGTCTAGATCCAGAGACATTTGCACCTTGGGCATATACGTGAACATCTGAGGCATTAGCAACTGTGGATGTGCCTTCGGTAACAACACAGTGTGCTGCTGTGATCACAATCTTTGGTTTCCATAAACCACCAGTGCAAGCAGTTTGCAAATCTCCCGGTAAATCAATACGGACTGCAACTACAAAACCAGAACCGGTGGCATCGGCACCGCCAACGACAGCATTTGCAGAGGTGGGAAAAAGGCCTATAAATAAAGAGAAAATTGCGATAAATGCACTAGATATTTTTTTCATCTACTGTAAGACTACTTCAATGGAATCTTTAGCACTACTTGTGAGCCTAATTCTGTTATCGATTCTTTTGTATGGACCAATCGCGATTGCATTTTCATTTATGAGTCAAAAATTGTGGGCCAGGATATTAACTTTCGTCTTTGGATTCTTGGCGATCATTTCAGGCGGCTGGCTTGCCTCTCTTTCGATAGGAATTGGGGCGAGATTGATGGGAATTTTTGCCATCGCAAGTGGTGGTTGGGCGATCTATCGTCGCCGACGTTCTTAATTTTTTAAACCTTTAGCCAAATAAAAAACCCCGGTGCAAGCACCGGGGTTTTTCTAGCAAACCTGTAAAGGTTACGCAGCTTTCTTTTTACGACGACGACGCTTTGGAGCAGCTTTTGCTGCTTTCTTACGACGACGGCGCTTTGGTGCTGCTTTCTTTGCAGCTTTTTTACGACGACGACGCTTTGGAGCAGCTTTTGCTGCTTTCTTACGACGACGCTTTGGAGCTGCTGCTGCTTTCTTACGACGGCGCTTTGGAGCTGCCTTCGCTGCTTTTTTTCTTCTCTTTGCCACAATTCCTCCTGGCGAGTGTCTTCTGTTCCGGAAATCACAGAAGATCGTTAATCACAATCGTTCCAGAAGAAATGCATATTGTCACTATGTAACGCGTATTTTGACACGCCGTGTCGCAACTATTTTTTTACTTATATTTTGTGTTTTTAACACAAAATATTTGTTAATTATTTAATAAAAAATAAGTGAAAAAAGGGTGCATTTTCGCAGGTCAGAGGGGGTTTTTGCCAAGTCACAATTTTCACATTAAAAATTTAAGTGTGAAAATAGTGCTATATATTGTGGTCAGTTTTTGCATTTTTTTCACGAAATTCTTTTAATTTTTTTGCAAAAACATTGGTATTTACATCGTATTTATAGAAATCTTTTAATATTCCGCTAACTAATACAGATGCAAAAATTGTTAATATTCCACCTGAAATTAATGAAAATTCCAGTCCAAAAGCGCGGGCAAAAAGTGCTCCTCGGACCTGACCCATCTGCGGACCAACTGAATAACTCAACATTTCAATAGAAGCAAGGCGTCCTCGTAGGTGATCTGGGATGGATTGGTTCCAAATAAGACCCCTAAATATGGCTGATATTTGATCAAAAAATCCTGCGATCATCAAACCGATGATCGCATACACCAATGAATGCACTAAGCCGAACAAAATAATTCCTAAACCCCAACCACAAGCAGCCATGGCAATGATTCGACCATGTCTTGAAACATGATTGGACCAACCACTTGTCAAAGTAGCAATTAATGCACCAGCTGGAATCGAGGCGTAAAGAAATCCCAGAGTCCAGGCTCCACCTAATTCATCTGCAACGAAAGGAAACAGCGCATAAGGAAAAGCAAAGAACATTGCAGATAGGTCAACTAGGTAAGTGCCCAATAAATCCTTACGGGATAAGGCATATTTGATGCCTTCTTTAATTCGATGCAGTGATGGTCTTTCAGCACCATTTGCAGGTTTTGCAGAATTAATTCTGATTAATAAAAATAAGGAAATAATAAATGACAAAACATCCAAAGAGTAGGCAAAGGCGATTCCACCGGAAGCCAAAATGATGCCTCCGATCATTGGACCGGCAATTGAAGATGCTTGGTGGCGCAAAGAATTTAGAGCTCCAGCTGATGGAAGTTTTTGATAGGGCACAACTTGAGGGATCATTGCATCTACTGCAGGTCTGAAAATTCCATCGGTGGCAGCAAAAATCATGGCTAGCACCAAAATCAAAACAGGGGAATTAAATCCTGAAATTACGTTCAACAAAAGACCAATGGAAACCAGCATGGCCCCAAATTCAGAAACCAGAATCAGTTTTTTACGATCAAAAGCATCAGCTAAAACCCCACCGTAAAGTCCAAAAATTATTAGGGGCACGGTTTCAACAAAACCAACGGCTCCCACCCACAAATATGAATTTGTGATTTCTTTAATCTGAAATGGCATAGCCACATAGGTCATCATCGAACCAATATTGGAAACAACACCGGCTGAGAAAACTAGCCGAAAATCCCTGGATGCTTTGAGAGCAGAGATGTCGATGCGGATGCGTTTTTTAGTCTGAACCATGGAAGAGCTTAAGTTTAGTTACTTGAGGTTTTGCCTCATCTAAGTGTTGGGATGGCTTGAGTTTTCAATAGTGTGGGGAATGTGAAACCAGCACATAAGGCTTTAATCAAAAAAGCGCTTAATCCACCTGATAAGAAAAGTGATAAATACTCCCGTGGAGTCTTAGGAATAATCACAGGTTCAAGGCAATATCCCGGAGCTGGGTTTCTCACGGTTGAATCTGCTTTAAAAACTGGGGTAGGAATGATTCGGTTTTTGACTAATGATCGAAAACTTAAATATTTGGTGTTGGAAAAATTTCCTGAAACCGTAACCACAACCGGTCAAGTCCAAGCTTGGTTATTGGGCTCTGGAATAGATTCCAAAAACAGAAATTTTTTTACCAATCGAAGACTTAGCAAAGCTATTGGTCAATCTTTGCCCCAAGTCCTGGATGCTGGGGCACTTTATTTAGCAGGCCAACAAAGCTCACCAACGGTGATAACTCCACATCACAAAGAATTGGCTCAATTACTCAATGAAAAATCTGTGAAAGTATCTCTTGCCAGCATCCAAAAAGATCCAAGCAAATGGGCCAAAATTGCAGCCCAAGAATTAGGGGTCATAGTTTTTTTAAAAGGCAATTTATCTGTCATAACCGATGGCAAAAAGATAGAAAAGATCCAGGCCCTCACCACTCAACTTGCTACTGCTGGAAGTGGAGATGTATTAGCTGGGATTTTGGCGGCTTTACTTGCCACAAATCACCAAAGAATCGCTCAGAAAAAAATCTCTTTAATAGAAATAAGTCTTGCTGCTGGTTGGATTCACCAATATGCAGCTTTATTAGCTGCAAATGATGGGCCAGTAAGTGCTTCAATGCTGATTCAAAAGATTCCAGTTGTAATTAAAAAAGCTTCATCAAGATAATTGGTCTACTAGTTCAATTAAGTGAACATAGTTTTGACCGGTAGCAATAGTTAACCCAATTTGGCAAGGTCTGTTACTGGAGGCATAGGCCACATACCTTTGACTTTTTAATTCTTCACTTTCTTTTCTAGTGGCTGCTTGAGTTAGTTCTGGATGAAGTAATCCTCGATCCCCGGCAAAACCACAACATGACCAATCAAGGGGCACTATTACTTGATCACTAATGGCTTCAGCTAATGAAGACATGTGTTTATTAATCCCTAACTCCACTCCAGAGCATGTCGGATGAATTGCGAGAGAAGAAAGCTTGGTCTTGATATGTAATTTGGGCAGAATCTTTTCATTAACGAATTGCAAAACATCAACCACAGGAATTTGGGTTTGCCCAAAAATCTG
>JBJOKB010000049.1:0-9243 GCA_046046315.1 Actinomycetota bacterium
AGAGTTGAATTCGATATCACCGAAGGCCAAAAAGGTCCACAAGCCGCAAACGTGCGACCACTTTAGACCAAGGACTTCATAAAAAAGACCCGCTAAGAAATTAGCGGGTCTTTTACTTTTAAAAATTAATTTTAACTTAAAACTTCTACCATTAATGCTTTTATTGTGTGCATTCTATTTTCTGCCTGATCAAAAACTATTGAATTAGGAGAATTAAATACTTCTTCAGTTACTTCAACTCCAACAATTCCAAATGAATCCTTTATCTTTTTACCAATTGCAGTTTTTTCGTCATAATATGCTGGTAGACAATGCATGAATTTTACGTTTTTGTTTCCGGTTAAATCTAGAACCGCTTTGGTAACTCTATATGGACTTAGTAGATTAATTCTTTCATTCCACACGCTTTCATCTTCACCCATTGATACCCAAACATCGGTGTGAATAAAATCAACTCCATTTACGCCCTGAGCAATATCATCTGTGATCGTAATTCTTGCTCCGCTTGATTTTGCCAAATCTTTAGCTATTTTTTGAACTTCCTCACTTGGGGTTAAAGATTTGGGACTTATTAAGCGAACATCCATACCTAAAATTGCCGCGGTGACTAATAGTGAATTTCCCATATTGTTCCTGGCATCACCAAGATAAGCAAATGAAATATTTTTTATTTTTTTATCACTGTGTTCCTGCATAGTCATAAAGTCAGCCAACATTTGAGTTGGATGCCAAGTGTCAGTTAATCCATTAAATACGGGGACTGTTGCAAATTTGGCTAATTCTTCAACAGCAGATTGGGCAAATCCACGATATTCAATTGCATCAAACATTCTGCTTAAAACTCTTGCGGTGTCGGCAATTGACTCTTTATGTCCTAATTGAGAAGAACTGGAATCAAAGAAAGTTGTAAATGCGCCTTGGTCATGGGCTGCAACATCGAAAGCGGCCCTGGTTCTTGTGGAAGTTTTTTCAAAAATTAAGGCAATATTTTTACCTTTTAAGTGTTTCTTTTCGCGACCATTCTTTTTTTGCTTTTTTAGTTTTTGGGCGCGATTAATTAATTGAAGTAGTTCTTCGGCACTAAAGTCGATTTCCTTTAAGAAATCTCTTCCCTTTAGTTTCATGAACAGTTCTTCCTTCGGATAAGCATTTCGGGGCTGAAAAGACAATCCTACCCAAGTCATCTGCCACAATCAGATTGTGACTACACCTCTTGATAGCCCAGGCTCACTTGGCGACACCCTGCTGGATGAAAGAACTTTAGAAACCAATGATGACGGTGATCATGAAAAGTTTGCTCATTATGTTCAAAAAGAAAAAATTGTAGAAAGTGCTGTTACTGGTAAACCCGTGATTGCCTTATGCGGCAAAGTTTGGGTACCCGGTAGGGATCCAGGTAAATTTCCAATTTGTCCTGAGTGTAAGAAAATTTTTGATTCACTCAAGTGAGTAGCCAAAAATTATAATTAGTGAAAATATAAATTCATGTCAATAGCTCCTATAGAAACCCAAAGTGTCTTGGCAGAAACAACGGCCAACACTGCATGGGTATGCATTGTTTGGAATGACCCTATTAATTTGATGAATTACGTGACTCATGTTTTTATGACCTATTTCAAGTACTCGAAAGAAAAAGCCGAAACCCTCATGCTGCAGGTTCATAATGAAGGAAAATCTGTGGTGAGCTCTGGGTCTAGAGAAGAAATGGAAAGAGATGTCAACGCCATGCATTCATATGGCTTGTGGGCTACCTTGCAGAAATCATAATTATGCAAAATAGAGGATTTAAGAAACAGCCGACTGGAGAAATTACTTTTCGACTGGAAGCTTTAGAAATTGCCCTATTAACTTCAATGATTGAACAAATTATCACTCTTTTGACTCCAATTAAGTCAGCAGAAAGTAGTGATCCTATAGCCCAAATGGTTGGGATCGATTCAAAAGTTCAAAAACCAGACGATGATGTGGTTTTAAGACTTTTACCTGATGCTTACCAAAACGATAAAGAGGCTTCAAATGAATTCAGAAGATTTACTGAAAGGTCTCTTCGCGAAATAAAGATCACTAGAGCAAAATTTGTTTTAGAAAATCTCCCAGAACCAGACAAAACTGTTTCAATAAAGAAGAAAGATTTTGAAACCTGGTTAACGGTAATAAATGATGTGAGATTAGCACTTGGCACCAGAGTTGGAATAAATGAAGAAGATGATGAAGAAAAAATCACGGGTGAACAAGAAATTGATCACGCTCGAGATATTTATTCTTGGTTGACTTGGTTGCAATCTAATTTATTAGAAGAAATGTATTCGTAGCAAAATTTAAAGGCCCCGGGTTTTTCCCAGGACCTTTAAATTAATTACTTAACTGACTTATTTAGTGACCTTCGCTCTTCGCGAATGCACGATCATCAGCAAAGCTCTTCATGCGTGCGATCTTGTAAATCAATAGACCGAACACTGCTTTAGCCAAAACGTCTGCAATTGAGTAGCCGTATTGACGTAGCACGAATGAATCTGCTCCTTGGAACCAATCGCTGCTGAACCATTCACCAAATACTGGGAATAGGTAGCTGATTGGGTAAACGCCCCAAGTTGCGATAAGAGTTAAACGCAATCCTCTTAATTCTTTAGCAACACCTGCTGGTTGGCGTCCCATGGACTTACCAAGTTCAACAAACAAGATGTAAAGAATGTATAGGAATGGAATTGTTGAAAGTGCGCCCCAAACTAATTTTGGACCAATTTCAGCTGTAACTTCACCTGGATAACCAAGGATGATCATTAATGCTGATGCTGGCACTAAGCGAACTAATAATTGGCTTTGAATTTTTTTAGCCAATGCAAGTACTGCAACTGTTTCTACAAGTAGTAGAGGAACAGTTAGAAGCCAGTCAACGTAACGGTAAGCTTCGTTGAAACCTTCTCCTGCAGTTAATGAATAATCTCCACCCACAGCTGTTTGCACATATGCGTGACGGAAAGAATCAAAAATTCTGAAGTAGTGATAAGCAGCGATACCTGTAACAGTTGCTGATGTAATCAGCGCCTGACGGTAACGAGGCAGTACACGTCCTTGTGCAACTAGCATGAATATTGTTGCAAAAATCATCGATGCTAGAGCAAATGACAAGACGTTGTACACAGCCTGGAACTGTCCGTTAGACAGAACTGAAACTCCAACCATGCCAAACTCCCAAGACAAAAACGCAGCGATCTGAAAACTTTTCCGGTTAAGAAAAAGTCACAAACCACTACCACCCGAATTTCGGGCTGAGTACGACCATAGCGCCACATTCCAAATCTGGACAACATATGAAGAGGTTTTTGGCCGACTTTTGTTGCCCGAAGGGCTCTTTCGTGGGGGAAATGGGGCGAAACCGTTCATTGAGGTAGAAATCAGTGCGTAAATATATGGGCAATAGGCTTTCAGATAATTATGAATAATTCACCCATTGGAGTACTTGATTCGGGTGTGGGTGGCCTGACTGTTGCCAGAGCAATTCTGGATCAGTTACCAAATGAACCAATCAGATACATAGGAGATTCAGCTCGTGGACCCTATGGACCAAGACCAATTGCTGAAGTTAGAAAATTCACTCTTGAAATTATGGATCAACTCGTATCCGATGGAGTTAAAGCTTTAGTAATTGCTTGCAATACAGCTTCTGCAGCTACTTTACGAGATGCTCGCGAGCGTTACAACATTCCTGTTGTAGAAGTAATTGGTCCAGCAGTTCGAAGGGCAGTCTCAGTTACCAGAAACAAAAAAGTTGGCGTGATTGGAACTACCGCAACAGTAGAGAGCGGTGCATATGAAGATGCTTTTGCGGCTGCACCTGAAATTGAATTAATTTCTAAAGCGTGCCCAAGATTTACAGAATTTGTTGAAAGTGGCATAACCTCTGGAATCGAAGTTTTAGAAGTGGCAAAAGATTATTTGCAAGATTTAAAAGCCGCCAATATTGACACAGTTGTCTTAGGTTGCACACATTTTCCACTGATTTCAGGGGTGATCAGCTACACACTTGGACCAGAAGTAGCCATTGTTTCAAGTGCTGATGAAACAGCTCGAGATTTATATAGAGTTTTAGTAAACAAGAAATTATTGAGAGATGAAAAAGCAGGAAATCCTAATCATGAATTTTTGGCAACAGGGGATATTTCAAAATTTGCACCACTTGCCAAAAGATTTTTAGGACCTGAAGTCGTAAATGTTCAACAGGCTTAACAACAAGATAAGGTAGAAGACATGACTAGAAGTGATGGCCGAAGTGCTGACCAATTAAGGCCAATTAAATTTGAAAGAAATTGGCTAGAAAATGCTGAAGGTTCTTGTCTTGTACATTTTGGTAGAACTAGAGTTTTATGTGTTGCCTCTGTAACTGAAGGAGTTCCAAGATTTAAAAAAGATTCTGGTGAAGGTTGGGTTACTGCTGAATATGCAATGTTGCCGAGATCTACCGAATCAAGATCAGATAGAGAATCGGTTAAAGGAAAACTTGGTGGTAGAACTCAAGAAATTTCTCGTTTAGTCGGTAGAAGTTTAAGAGCGATTATTAATAACAAAGCATTAGGTGAAAACACCATAGTTTTAGATTGCGATGTTTTGCAAGCAGACGGTGGAACAAGAACAGCAGCAATAACAGGCGCATACATTGCTTTAGTTGATGCACTTAAGTGGGCAAAAAATAAAGGAATAATTGATTCTGTTGAAAAAGTACTTGCTGATTCAGTGGCCGCGGTTAGCGTTGGAGTCATTGACGGAGAAGTGAGACTTGATTTGCATTATGAAGATGATGTTCGCGCACAAACCGATATGAACGTAGTTATGACTGGTAGTGGTAAATATATTGAAGTTCAAGGAACAGCCGAAGGTGCTCCTTTTGACAAATTAGAACTAGATAATTTATTAGCAATTGCGGCTAAAGGTTGTGCCGAGTTAACTAAATTACAACTTGAGGCTCTGAAGTAAAAATGCATAAACTCGTGTTGGCCACAGCCAACACTCATAAAGTAATTGAATTCCAAAGAATTCTAAATGAATTGCTGCCTAATTTGGAATTAATTCCAGCAAGTAATTTTCCAGGCGTCCCAGAAGTTGAAGAATCAGGTTCAACCTTTGCAGAAAATTCATTGCTTAAAGCTCGAGTGATAAATGAATTTACTAATCTTCCAGCAATTGCTGATGACTCAGGTTTGGTTGTGGATGCGTTAAATGGTGCCCCAGGAATTTTTAGTGCTCGATATGCAGGTCTTGAATCAAATGATCAGGCAAATGTTAAGAAATTATTAGCCGAAATCAAAGATATCAATCAATCTTTATTGAGTGCCAGATTTGTTTGCGCGATCGCAATAGTTGAAAAATCTTCAAATCTGGAGTTGGTAGTAGAAGGCCAGATGGAAGGTGAGGTAATCAAAGAGATCCGAGGTGCAAATGGCTTTGGTTATGACCCAATTTTTGTACCTCAAGGTTTGACTAAAACTTCAGCCGAATTAAGTGATTCTGAAAAAGACAAATTAAGCCATCGAGGAGTCGCTTTGCGAAAACTTTCGAGGGTCTTAGAGCAGATGCCAGGTTAATTGTCATCAAGTTTTGCCTCATGTATTGTTTGACTTTCATGCAACATTAATTTGGAGGTTCGTTGGACAAAGTATTTTCAGGCCGAGTTCTAGTACTTGGCGCAGGCTCAGTAGCCCAATGCTCTTTGCCACTGATTTTAAAACATATCGCTAAACCATCTCAAGTTACTGTCATTGACAAAGATGATCGATCAGATCGAATTTTAAATGAAATAAAACAAGGTGTTACTTTTAAAAAAGACTTTGTCACAAAAGATAATCTAAATGAAAAACTTTCAGAATATGTCTCATCAGGAGACTTACTTTTAGATCTTGCTTGGAATATAGATTGCAACGCAATTTTGCAATGGTGTCACGACCATAACGTTTTGTATTTAAATACATCTGTTGAAGAGTGGAATCCATATGTAGATGGTGCCGATAGACCAGTATTGGAAAGAACGCTTTATCCAAGACATATGAGAATTCGTGAAATGGTGAAAACTTGGAATAAGAAAGGACCTTCTGCAGTCGTTGAGCATGGGGCTAATCCTGGTTTAGTTTCCCATTTCACAAAAGCAGCACTTGTTGATATTGCAAATAAATTAAAACAAGATGGAAAATGTAATGAAAAGATTGAGAAAGCTTTAATTGAAGAAAAATATAACGAGTTGGCTCATCTTTTAGGTGTAAAAGTTATACATATTGCTGAGCGAGATACACAAATAACTAACAAACCTAAAAAAGTTGATGAATTCGTTAATACCTGGTCCGTTGAAGGTTTTTACGAAGAAGGAATTGCACCAGCTGAACTTGGTTGGGGAACTCACGAAAAAGAATTACCAAAAAATGGAATTATGCATACTGGAAATGGTCCATGCAATCAAATTGCGATTGCTCAGCCAGGTGCTAAAACTTGGGTGAGATCCTGGGTTCCAGATTTTGAAACAATTGGCATGGTAATTAGACACGGTGAAGCATTTACCATCACTGAACACTTAACAGTAAAAGATGATTCAGGAAAAGATATTTATCGACCAACAGTTCATTACGCATATTGCCCATCAAATGAAGCAATCGTTTCGATGACCGAATTAGAAATGCGCCAATGGGATTTGCAAAAAAATCAAAGAATCATGAATGAAGAAATCATCGATGGGGAAGATCGTTTAGGCGTTCTACTGATGGGTCATGAATATAAAGCTTGGTGGTATGGATCATTGCTTTCGATTCATGATGCAAGAAAACTAGTTCCTGGTCAATCTGCAACTACTTTGCAAGTTGCTTGCTCTGTTATTGCAGCATCTATGTGGATGATTGAAAATCCCAATGAAGGTGTTTTAGTTCCTGATCAATTGCCTTGGAAATATGTATTAGATATTGCTAAAGATTATTTGGGTGAAATGAAATCAGTTTCTGTTGACTGGGATCCATTAAAAACTAGAAATGATTTATATAAGGGTCTAAACGGAAGAAATTACGACAGTGATCCTTGGCAATTCAATAATTTTCTAGTTTAAATTTGGATTTTGGTGCGGGAGAGGGGACTTGAACCCCTACACCTTTCGGCGCTAGATCCTAAGTCTAGTGCGTCTGCCAATTTCGCCACTCCCGCAAGATCTACGGCTAACTCTACGGCGTACGCTTTTATCTAGATAAACCAATCTGGAGTATTGCTGTGAAACAAGACCAAATCGAAGCAGAAATTATCGCTGCACGTGAAAGATTGGCAAAAAATCTTTCTGAACTTGAATATGCAATGAGCCCAGCTGGATTTGCAGAACGCGGCAAAAATTACGCTAAAAAAGTGTTTACTCATCCAGATGGCGAATTAAGAATTGAAAGAATTATTGGTTCAGTAGTAGGAGCCTTAGTTAGTTTAAAAATTATTCGTAAGATTTTTTAAGAGTCAATAAATGGCAAAAATTGCAATCATTGGAACTGGTTACGTAGGACTTTCGTCTGCTGTGGGTTTTGCCCAACTTGGACATGACGTAATTGGAATTGATATTGATAATGCAAAAATTGAAAAATTAATTTCAGGAAAGAGTCCGATTTTTGAAAAAAATATTGAAAAGTTTTTAACAAAATTACTCAAAAAGAAAAAAATTATATTCTCAACAGATTATAAGAACGTATCTGATTGTAAATTCGTATTTTTATGTTTACCCACCCCTCAACAAGACGATGGTTCAGCTGACACTTCCTTCATTTTGCAATCGGCCAGATTGCTCACTAAATATTTAAAGGATTCAGCAACAGTGGTAATAAAATCTACTGTTCCCGTGAACACCTGGAAAGAAGTAAAAGCGGTATTGAATCGAACTGACATATCGATTGTTTCAAATCCTGAATTTTTACGAGAGGGAACTGCTCTTGAGGATTTTTTCAAACCAGATCGAATTGTGGTTGGATCTGCAGATCAAAAAAAAGCAAATGAAGTTGCAAAATTGTATAAAGCTAAAAACGCTAAAATAGTTTATACAGATAACACATCTGCAGAAATTATTAAATATGCATCTAATAGTTTCTTAGCAATAAAACTATCTTTTGTTAATGAAATAGCAGCATATGCTGAGAAATCCGACGCCAATGCATTGGAAGTCTTGCATGCAATGGGATTAGACAAAAGAATTGGAAAAGAATTTCTCAAACCAGGGCCTGGATGGGGTGGAATGTGTTTCCCTAAGGATGTCAGTGCGCTAAAAGAATCAGCTAGAGAAAAAAATGTCCCCATTCCTCTACTTGATGCAGCCTTAGAAAGTAATTTGAAAGCACATGCTCGAATTGTTAAAAAAATAAGTGATTCTTTAGGCGGAACACTCAAAGACAAAAAAATTTGTGTTTGGGGATTAGCTTTCAAAGCCAACACTGACGACACTCGTTTTTCTCCAGCAGTATCAGTAATTGAACTGTTATTTTCTGCAGGCGCAAACGTTACAGCATTTGATCCAATAGTTAAAAAAGTTAGTGATTTAGCAATTGATGTTAAATCGGAAATCGAACAAAGTTATGAAAAATCTGATGCAATTGTTGTTTTGACCGAATGGCCAGAATTTACGTCGATTAAGCCTGCAAATGTAGCAAAATCTGTTAACCAAAAAATAATCATCGACTCGAGAAATTTGTTGGATAAATCTAAGTGGGAAAAAAGTGGTTTTAGATTTATTGGAAACGGCTACAACTAATTAATTTGCGGTTAGCCTGATTTCTAATCGTGTTTCATGCCAAGGTGCATCACAGGTTGAATTCAAAGGTAATTCAAGTACGCCTTGAGTTTTCTTAACAACATTTGCTTTACCAGTTAAATTAGCATCAATCACTGCAACTTGATCGTGGGCAAAACATCCGCCAGGCAAAGTTGTGGCATTTAATTTTTTACCATCGGCACTCCTATAAATTCCCCCAGTGAAGTAGATGGATTTGGGTGAACCAGAAGTATTCTTCGCAACAATTTGGATATAGGTGTTTCCGTTAGGTGATTGATAGGTGGAACTTGACTTCACTTCAATATTTTCAGCCATATTCGCATCATCAATTTTTGAAGACATTGCATAAATCAATCCGTCTAATGAAAGTTTTGCTGAACTTGAATTTTTTGCTACGGACCAGCTCTTCACTTTACCTTTTGAATCAAGCTTAAAATTTGAATAGACACCATTGAATGCAACTATTGGTGACTTTA
>JBJOKB010000057.1:0-6951 GCA_046046315.1 Actinomycetota bacterium
ATCGGCGTAACGAGATGACAAAACCACTTTGAAGCCATAATCCATTAATGCCCAAACAGCATGCTCACGAGAAGAACCTGTTCCAAACTCAGGTCCAGCCACCAAAATAGTTGCATCTTTAAATTCAGGTTTGTTTAACACAAAGTTTGGATCTTCTCTCCAAGCTTTAAATAAGGCATCTTCAAATCCATGACGGGTGATACGTTTTAAATATTCGGCCGGAATAATTTGATCGGTATCAACATTGCTTCGTCTTAAAGGCAATGCAGTTCCTGTATGTGAAATAAATTTTTCCATTATTTAATCTCATCTGGAGTAGAAAGATGACCTGTAATAGCTGTCGCAGCTGCAACTAGAGGTGAAACTAAATGAGTTCTACCTCCTGGGCCTTGTCTGCCTTCAAAGTTTCGATTAGAAGTAGAAGCAGCACGCTCTCCTGGCTTTAATTTGTCGGGGTTCATTCCCAAACACATTGAACAACCAGCATTTCGCCAATCAGCTCCTGCTTCTTTAAAGATGGCAGGCAAACCTTCATGTTCTGCTTGGATCGCGACCTTGGCACTGCCCGGTACCACCATCATGCGCACACTTGGTGCAACTTTTTTGCCTTTCAATATTGCAGCGGCTGCTCTTAAATCTTCAATTCGACCATTAGTGCATGAGCCCAAAAATACTGTGTCGACTTTAATATCACGCATCTTTGTTCCAGCTTTTAAATCCATATAAACAAGAGCACGTTCAGCTGCAGTTTTTTCTGTTGGATCAGTAAAAGAATTTGGATCTGGTACAACATCATCAATTGAAACACCTTGTCCTGGGTTTGTTCCCCAAGTTACAAAAGGAGTCAAGGAATTGGCATCAATAATTACTTCAGCATCAAATTTGGCATCATCATCAGTTTTAAGAGTTTTCCAGTATGCAACTGCGTCATCCCAATCTTTGCCTTTAGGTGCATGCTCGCGTCCTTTGATGTATTCAAAAGTTGTTTCATCAGGAGCAATCATTCCTGCCCGAGCACCAGCTTCGATACTCATATTGCAAATCGTCATGCGACCTTCCATTGAAAGTGCACGGATTGCTTCACCGCGATACTCCAAAACGTAACCTTGGCCACCACCGGTGCTGATTTTGGCAATCACAGCCAAAATAATGTCTTTTGCAGTTGAACCTTGCGGAAGTTTTCCATTAACTGTTATTGCCATTGTTTTAAATGGCTTTAAAGGCAAAGTTTGTGTAGCCAGCACATGCTCAACTTCACTTGTTCCAATTCCAAAAGCAAGAGCTCCAAAAGCTCCATGAGTTGAAGTGTGCGAATCTCCGCAAACTACAGTCATTCCAGGTTGGGTTAAACCAAGTTGTGGTCCCACTACGTGCACAATTCCTTGATCAACATCTCCCAGTGAAAATATTTTTAAACCAAATTCTTTTGCATTATTTCTTAAAGCATCAACTTGTGCTCTAGAAACCAAATCTGCAATTGGTTTATCTATATCTTGAGTTGGAACGTTGTGATCTTCTGTTAAAAGTGTTAAATCGGGTCGACGAACTTTTCTATTTGCTGCTCTTAAACCATCAAATGCTTGTGGTGAAGTTACTTCATGAACTAAATGCAAATCAATAAAAAGTAAATCTGGTTCGCCACTTGCTTGGTGCACAATATGTGCATCCCAAACTTTTTCAGCAAGTGTCTTGCCCACTTTTTATTTCTCCTTTTACTTTTTTTCGCCTCGTGTAGCCCCGACGGGATTCGAACCCGCGCTACCGCCTTGAGAGGGCAGCGTGCTAGGCCGCTACACAACGGGGCTGTAGGAAAATCCGTTTAATTAATTCTAACAGCGCAAAGAAAAAGCGTATTTTGTAGTTAGCGAATTCTCACACGATCAGGAGTTAGTTCATCCAACTTGGTGATTCCTAGAAGTCTCATTGACATTTCGATTTCTGCTTTTAGCAATTGCACAACTCGATCTACACCTTGTTCGCCACCGGCCATCAAACCGTATAAATATGCACGGCCTACTAATACTGCATTTGCACCCAAACCAATTGCAGCCAAAATATCGGTGCCAGCCATAACTCCACCGTCAATTAAAACAGTGAAATCTTTACCGACAGCTTTTCTCACTTCTGGAAGAAGTTCTAATGGCACAGGAGCTTTATCCATTTGTCTACCACCGTGAGTTGAAATGATAATTCCATCAACTCCTGCATTTTTAAGCATCACTGCATCTTCAACAGACTGGACACCTTTAATTAAAAGCTTTCCATCCCACACAGTTTTAAGCCATTTAATGTCATCTAAAGTAATTGAAGGATCAAAAATCTTTGACAATAAATCAGCAACAGTTCCACCGCTATCTTTCATATCTAGAGATGCAAAAACAAGTGGCTCAGTTGTTAATAAATTCATCCACCATTTTGGATATTTTGCCATACCGATTAACGTTTTCAAGGTCAATTTAGGAGGAATAGTTAAACCGTTTTTAACATCGCGGTATCTAACTCCACCCACCACGGTGTCAACTGTTAAAACTATGGTTTCAAAACCTGACGCTTTAACTCTTTCAATTAATTTCTCGTTTGGTTCTCTTTCACGTCTGACATACAACTGATACCAGCGACGCACATTTGGAACTTCTTTTGCTAAATCTTCTGGTGAAGTTGTCCCAAGTGTTGATAAGCCATAAAGAATTCCATATTTTTCAGCAACGCGGGCAACTGCAGGTTCGCCTTCATAACCCATCATGCGAGTAAATCCAGTTGCTGCAAAAGCAAAAGGTAAAGAGTTCTTTTTTCCTAAAATTTCAACTGAGGTATCAACATTTGTGACATCTCTTAAAACTCGTGGTGAAAATTCAACGTTATTAAAAGTTTCTCTTGCTCGATTAAGGCTTGCTTCTGAACCTGATGCGCCATCGGTGTAATCAAAAACTGATCGAGGAGTTCTTTTTGATGCCAGTTCTCTCATATCCCAAAGATTGGTAACTTTATTAAGTTTTACTTGCTTTCTATTTAAATTTGGCCATCTAAAACCAATTAATGAAATTACTTCCAGGGGACGAGGTAGCCTGCGCTTAACCATGTGGTCCTATTCAGTAAAGAGTGTTGAAAGAAAAATTACTACATCACTTGTTTGCTGGGGTACTAGGACTCGAACCTAGACAAGCGGATCCAGAAACCGCTGGGCTGCCAATTACCCCATACCCCACTGGCTTACTTCTTTAAATGTTTTTCAATTCTTGAAATAACTTTTTCTCTTCCCATGATTTCCATTGATTCAAATAACGGTGGTGAAACTCTTCTACCTGTCACAGCTACGCGCAAAGCTGTGAAAACTATGCGAGCTTTTAATCCCATTTCGGTGACTAAAACTCGGTTTAATTCATCATGCAAAGCTTGGGTTTTATATTCAGGTAGTTGCTTAATAATTTTCACACTTGCCTCAAGCGCAGGTAAAATATCATGTGTCAATGATTTCTCGGCATCTTGATGATCTACCACGAAATCTTTTTCGTCAACAAAAAGAAATGACAACATTCCTGGAACTTGAGAAAGAGTTTCCAATCTTTCATGAACTAAAGGTGTGGCAGCAAGGAGTAGATCTTTTTGTTCTTTACTTGGTGAATTTGGTAATACCCCAACTTCAATTAATTGTTTTTCCATTCGATGTGCCAGTTCTGCAACGGAAAGTTTTCTGATCCAATCGGCATTAATTGCAGTGCATTTTTTGATATCAAATCGGGCAGGATTAGCACTTACGCGACTGATTTCAAAGTTGTCTGCCATTTCTTTCATGGAGAAAAATTCAATGTCATCACCAAAGGACCAACCCAAAAGGGCCAAATAATTCAGTAAGCCTTCTGGTAAGAAACCTTCTCTTCTATACATCAACAAACTTGATTCTGGATCTCGTTTAGAAAGTTTCTTATTTCCTTCTCCCATTACGTATGGAAGATGTCCAAATTCGGGAGTAATACCTTTTCCTACGCCAATTTCTTTAAATGCTTCATATAAAGCAATTTGTCTAGGTGTGGAAGATAATAAATCTTCACCACGAAGTACATGGGTAATTTCCATAAGAGCATCATCTGTTGGATTTACTAATGTATAAAGTGGATCACCATTTGCTCTAACTAAAACATAATCTGGAATATGTTCGTGTTCAAAACTTAATTCACCACGAACAAGATCATTCCAAGAAATGGTTTTGCTTGGCATTCTAAATCTCAAAACTGGTTCGCGACCTAAAGATTTAAAGTCAGCAACTTGCTGATCTGTTAATTGGCGACAGTGCGCGTCATATCCAGGAGTTTGACCTTTTTCTTTTTGCGCTTTTCTTCTTTCTTCAACTTCATCTTGGGTGCAGTAACAGTGATAAGCAAAACCTTTTTCATGAAGTTTTTTGGCAACATCTTTGTAAATATCCATGCGTTCACTTTGACGATAAGGTCCAAATGGTCCACCGACTTCAGGACCTTCATCCCAATTAAGACCTAGCCAACGCATTGAATCTAAAAGTGCCTTATATGACTCTTCGCTATCTCTTGCTGCGTCTGTGTCTTCTATTCGAAAAACAAAAGTTCCATTGTTGTGTTTAGCAAAAGCCCAGTTAAATAATGCAGTCCTAACCATTCCCACATGTGGGTCTCCAGTTGGAGATGGGCAAAAACGAACCCTAACTTTATTTGACATTTGCTTTTAACAATCCATAAGTAACGGCATCAGAAATTGCATTCCACGAAGCTGCTATTACGTTTTCATGAACTCCGACAGTGTCCCATTGGGAATTTCCATCTGTAGTTTCAATCAAAACTCTTGTTACTGCCCCAGTTCCTTTAACCCCTTCTAAAATTCTAACTTTGTAATCAATGAGTTCTAATTTTGCTAATTCTGGATAAATTTTTTCTAGAGCTGCTCTTAGCGCTTTATCCAAAGCGTTAACTGGACCATTTCCTCTGGAAGTTTGTTCAAATTGTTTTCCACCAGCATTTACTTTTACAGTTGCTTCAGTAGTAACTTCACCATTTACCGATTGCTCGACTACTGCTTTCCATGATTCAACTGTGAAATATTTAGGGTCATTTTGACCTAATTCATTTCTTAAGAGTAATTCGAAAGATGCATCAGCTGCTTCAAAGGTGTAGCCACGAGATTCCATGTCTTTTACTTTTTCAACAACAGAAGATAAAACTTCTTTGTTTCCTTCTAGGTCATAACCCATTTCTTTACCTTTTAATTCAATGGATGCTCTTCCTGCCATGTCAGAAACAAGAGTTCTCATGTCATTTCCCACCAACATCGGATCAATATGTTGATAAAGCATCGGATCAATTTTCACAGCACTGGCATGAAGGCCTGCTTTATGAGCAAATGCGGAGAAACCAACGTAAGGTTGATGTTGATTTGGATTGATATTGGTAATTTCACTCACCGCATGAGCGATTCTGGTCATTTCTTTTATCGCATCACTTGGTACAACAATTTTGCCTTTTTTCAACTGCAAGTTTGCAACTACGCTAAATAAGTTAGCGTTTCCACTTCTTTCTCCATATCCATTTGCAGTTCCTTGCACATGAGTTGCACCTGCATCAACGGCTGACAAAGTATTTGCTACAGCACAGTTTGTGTCATCATGACAGTGAATTCCAATTCTTGCTTTTGTAGCACTTAGGACCTCATGAACTACATCGCCTAATTCATTAGGAAGCATCCCACCATTTGTGTCGCATAAGGCAACTAGTTCTGCCCCGCTTTGGGTAGCAGCATTTACAACTTCAAGTGCAAAGTTTTTATTACTTCTATAACCATCAAAGAAATGTTCAGCATCAAGAAAAACTCTTCTTCCTTCAGAAGTTAAAAAAGCCACAGTGTCTTTGATCATGGCAATGTTTTCTTCTAAAGTAGTCCTTAACGCAAGTTCAACGTGACGATCAAAAGATTTGGCAACCAAAGTTATAACTTGTGCCTTTGAATCAAGAAGTGCTCTAACTTGTGGATCATCTTGTGCTTTTACATTTGGTCTTCTGGTACTTCCGAATGCAGCTAATGTTGCATATTTGAGTTTTAGATCCGTGTGAGCTTTAGCAAAAAAATCTGTATCTTTAGGATTTGCACCAGGCCAGCCACCTTCGATATAACCAACACCCAATGAATCAAGATGTCTAGCAATATTTAATTTGTCTTGTACCGAAAGATTTAAACCTTCTTGTTGTGCGCCATCTCTTAAAGTTGTGTCATAAATATGAAACGCAGAAGCATCTAGAGAAGAATTATTTGTCATTTTCTTTTCTCCTTTTTCGTTCTGGTTCCAGTAAACAAAAAACCCCTCGCTCTCGCGAAGGGCATCAGCACACTTGGTTTGGGTTTCTCCACCCAAAAGTGCGCTTAACTAATAATTTCCTGGTTCTTCATTGCCTTTAGTTTGCCTCATCTGTCACAGCAGTATTAAAACAGGGGTAATTTATCCGACCGAAACAGTCCAATCGTGTTCATCTTTTGCAACCCCGGTTTGAATATCCAACAAGGCAGCACGAATCTTGGCTGTCACTTCACCAGTTTGGCCATGACCCACAATGAATTCATCATCGCTCGATTTAACTAAACCAACTGGAGTTACAACTGCTGCGGTGCCGCAAGCAAATACTTCAGTGATATCTCCTTGTTCGCAACCTTTTTTCCAGTCTTCAATTGTTATTTTCTTTTCAACTGAATTCATGCCTAAATCTTTTGCTAGTTGCAAAATCGAGTCACGCGTGATTCCTGCTAGTAGTGAACCAGTTAGAGATGGAGTTACTATTTCATTCTTTTTTCCATAAACAAAGTAAAGATTCATCCCGCCCATTTCTTCAATGAAGCGACGTTCAATAGCATCGAGCCACACAACTTGATCGCATCCTTCTTTAGCAGCTTGTGCTTGAGCAATTAGTGAAGCTGCGTAATTTCCTGCAAATTTTG
>JBJOKB010000088.1:0-8813 GCA_046046315.1 Actinomycetota bacterium
TTTTCTTTAGCACAAAATCTAATTTCAACAATGCTGCAACTGTTGAAATTAAATACTGGATAGCTGCACTTTTGGCAGGACTTTTTGGAGTAGCAATCCCATTTCTGCTTTTCAATTACGCTTCATCTTTGGTGCCAACCAAATATTCCGCTTTGGCATTAAATGCAATCCCGGTGGTAGGCATTGGTTTTGGGGCACTTTTGGGTAGAGGAATACCAAGCCCTATCCAGGCCCTGGGTGGCCTCATAGTTGTGGTGAGTCTCTACGTTGGCACGCGCCAAAAATAAAAACGTGTTACTTTGAAAGGAGAGGAAATTAGTTTTTCCTCTACCTTCTAAAGGAGAGCAAAATAGACATGGAATCAAGAAACCCGGTTATTCGTCGCTACGCCGACTTTCAAAAACCAGGATCAGTACTTGGTAACAATCAAGGAACTGTAATTACTTCAACTCCAGTTGATAGTTCCACAAAAACTTTTCCAGGCACAACTCCTGCTAAACCAGGAGAGCGCGTAGTAACAATGGATGACGTTGTTATGAAATCTTTTGCAATGCTTGCACTATTACTAGTTGGAGCATTTGTTGGTTGGAATGCACCAGGTTTGGCAATAATTGCAGCAATTGCAGGATTAGTACTAGGTCTGGTTAATACATTTAAAAGAAATGTCTCTCCAGTTCTAGTTTTGGCTTACGCATTGTTACAAGGTGTATTTGTGGGAGGAATTTCCTACATTTATCAAAATGCTTTCGTAACAGATGGCACAAACATTGTCGGAAACACAATCATGTGCACCATTGTTGCTTTTGGAACAATGTTGTTCTTGTTCAAATCAGGAATTATCAAAGTAGATGCCAAGTTCACTCGCATGATGATGGTGGCAATGGTTTCTTACTTAGTAATTGCAGTGATTTCTATCGTGGCATCTTTCATGGGTGTAGGTGGAGGTTGGGGCTTTTACGGAGTTGGCGGACTAGGTGTATTGCTTGCACTATTTGGTGTGGGCCTTGCATCATTTTCATTAATGCTTGATTTCCAATCAATTCGTCAAGCAATCTCAATGGGATTGCCAGAAAAAGAATCTTGGAGATTAGCTTTTGGTTTAACCGTAACTCTTGTTTGGTTATACCTAGAAATGTTAAGACTATTTGCAATACTTGCTGGACGTCGCGAATAGTTAAAAATTAATAAATGGCCTGGTGATTTTTCACCAGGCCATTTTTATTTAAACACTGGCAGGAAATAACACTCCAGTTCGAGCATGACAGTCATAGCCATTGGGATTTTTCTTTAAATATTTTTGATGATAATCCTCTGCTTCAAAATAAACATGATCTGAAGCTGGAATAATTTCTGTTGTTATCGAATTAAAACCTTCACTTTTTATTGCTTTTTCGTAAATATCTTTAGTTAAAAGTGCTTCATTCTTTTGTTCTTCAGATGTGTAAAAAATTACGCTTCGGTATTGGGAACCAATGTCATTTCCCTGACGATTTCCTTGAGTTGGATCATGAATAGTCCAAAACATTTCAAGTAATTGGCGGTAACTTACAATTGCGGGATCAAAAATAACTTTTACAGCTTCTGCATGTCCGGTAGTTCCAGTGCAAACTAATTCATAACTTGGATTTTGTTTAGTTCCACCCATATATCCAACTGATGTTTCAATTACACCTTCTGTTTGCCAAAATCTTCTTTCAGCCCCCCAGAAGCAACCAAGTGCAAAGTAAGCAGTTTGAGTCATATTTATTTCTCCTTGACTAAATTCTGATGCACAAACAACATTTGCGCCAGTTAATTAATTACTTCACCCTTGGGTTTAGTTTCAGGCATGATTACTGAGAAGAAAATGGCCACTAAAGATACAGCGGCTCCTGTCATGAACGCCCAACCAAATCCCAATGAATCAACTAAAGCTCCTGCAACAACTGGACCTGCAATTGAACCAAAATCACTAGTCATTTGAAAAGCAGCAACAACTGGTCCGCTCTTTTTTCCTCCCGTGACATCACCAATAACGGCAGCCGGAGCAGAACCCATGAATGCTGCACCTATGCCAGCAATTGCCATTGAAATTAAATATCCTGCAGGAGTTTCAAATGCGACCAAAACAATCACAGAAATAAATAAAACCGAAGTTCCAAAAATCATAGAAGGTCTTCTACCTTTAATGTCGGTAGATTTTCCTGCATAAGAAAGTAATGCGGCTTGCGTAACACTTGTGGCTAGAAAACCTAAACCAATAAGGGAAGGACTTGATTTGAGTTCTTCTACAACAAATATTGGAATGATTGATGATCTAATTCCAAAAGATACAAATCCAGTAGCTAAGTTTACTGAAAGAGCTGCAGAATATGCCTTGTTCTTTAAAGCGGTACCAAAAGCTTTTAGCGAAGCAGAAAACTTTGATTTTTCTTTTATCTCCATTTTGTCTTTGTCATGAGCATTTAAGAAAAAGGCAGAAGCTGCAGCCGCTAACAAAAGGGTAAAAGAATAAACAAAAAATGGGGCACGTAAAGAAATAGCTATAACTATTCCACCAACAGCAGGTCCTGCTAAACCTCCAACTAAAAATCCACCTTGAAATGCAGCAGCCGCTCTTCCTCTTTTTTCAGGTGCAACAATTCTTAACAACAAAGAAAAAGCAGATACTGTAAACATGGTGCTGCCTAAACCACCAGCACCGCGAAGAATTAATAAGTGATTGAAGTCTTGTGCCAAACCAGCAAAAAAACTTGATAATGAAACAATTAATAAACCAACCGATAAAATAATTCTTTCCCCAAAACGGTTAACCCATAATCCCGCAATTGGTGCTGATGCAAATCGCATAAATGCGAATACTGAAACAACCGAACTAGCTGCTAATGCGCTGACGCCAAAAGATCGAGCAAAAACTGGAATTGCAGGAGCAACGATTCCAAATCCAATTGCTACAAAAAATGCGATTAAAGAAAGCACCGCAACTTCGTTTGGAAGTCCTCGTAACCAAGGATTATGTCGAATTTTTCGACCAATAGTCTTCATTAACGTCACAATAAGTTCTAGCCTAAGGGGTGTTAGTGGTTTAAACTTATTCAGATAGCCAAATTTGCAATAGAAAAGGAGAGAAAAGATGACAAACAAGCATCCCGTTTCTCTTCAAGACATTAAAGATGCAGCTCAAAGATTAAAAGGAATTATTAGACCAACGGTCATGATTAATGCTGGTTGGCTGGAAAGACAAATTGGAAAACCAGTTTTATTAAAACCAGAAAATCTTCAGCGCGCAGGTTCATTTAAAATACGCGGTGCGTATAACTTGATGACTCAACTTTCTGATGCTGATAAACAGAAAGGCGTTGTTGCTGCTAGTGCTGGAAATCACGCGCAAGGAGTTGCATTAGCTGCGCAACTATTAGGTATTAAATCAACTGTTTATATGCCAATTGGTGCATCAATTGCAAAAGTAATGGCAACCAAAGGTTACGGTGCGGAAGTAAAATTTGTAGGAGATCGTCTAGATATTGCAATCGCTGCTGCTAAAGAAGAAAGTCAAAAAAATGGTTCTATTTTTATGTCACCTTTTGACCACGCACATATTGTTGCAGGACAAGGAACTGTTGGTTTAGAAATATTGGAACAAGCACCTGAGGTTAAAACAGTTTTAGTCTGCACAGGCGGAGGCGGGTTATTGGCAGGTACTGCACTTGCAATTAAATCTCAAAATCCAAATGTAAAAGTAATTGGCGTGCAGGCAGAAAATGCTGCTGCATATCCTGCTTCACTAAAAGAAGGTAAACCCATTGCATTGCAATCAATGAACACAATTGCTGACGGTATTGCTGTTGGAAAACCTGGAGAAATTCCTTTTGGAATTATTCAAGAATTTGTTGATGATGTAATCACAGTTTCTGAGAATGAATTATCTGTAGCCATTTTACAAACTTTAGAACGTGGAAAGTTATTAGTAGAACCAGGTGGAGCAGCAGCTTCAGCAGCATTTATTGCTAATCCAAAAGCATTTGAAGGACCTGTTGCAATTGTGTTATCCGGTGGAAATATTGACCCGTTGTTATTGGAAAGAATCATGCAAACTGGTCTGGCTTCGGCAGGAAGATATTTGACTGTGCGAATCAGTATTAAAGATAAACCAGGTTCCTTAGCTAATTTACTTTCAGAAATTGGTGGAATGGGCGCAAATGTGCTTGATGTATTTCACATGCGAACTGATCCAAAACTTGCACTAGATGAAGTAGCGGTAAACATCACAATGGAAACTCGTGGCACTGAACATGAGAAAAATGTGTTAGATCACATAAAAGCTTTAGGCCATGAGGCTCAAGTTCAATAGTTAAAGTAGGGTATTAAGTAATTAAATAACCAGGAGTTTTCTTGTCAATTGCAATTGAAGCAAATAATTTAGTTAAGAAATATGGTGAAGTAACAGCACTTGATGGCTTAAGTTTGCAGGTTGAACAAGGCACCGTTTTTGGATTGCTTGGGCCAAATGGTGCAGGTAAAACCACAACTGTCAGAGTTCTAACAACCTTGTTAAGACCAGATTCGGGAACTGCCACAGTAGATGGCGTTGATGTTATAAATGATCCTGTTCATGCTCGAGAAATTATGGGACTTTCTGGCCAGAATGCATCAGTTGATGAAAATTTAACTGGAATTGAAAATCTAATTATGTTGGGAAGATTATTTAGACTTCCTAAAAAAGAAGCCGTTTTGAGAGCAAACGATTTGCTTGAAAGATTTAATTTAACCGATGCAGCAAAAAGAATTGTTAAGACTTATTCAGGCGGTATGCGACGTAGATTAGATTTGGCCGCATCTTTAATTGCAAATCCCAACATTCTTTTCCTCGATGAACCAACCACTGGTTTAGATCCTCGTTCGAGATTAATGATGTGGGATGTAATCCAAGGTTTAGTAAACGAAGGAACAACAGTTTTATTAACAACCCAATACTTGGAAGAAGCAGATCAATTGGCAAATAAAATTGCAGTGATTGATAAAGGCAAAGTAATTGCCCAAGGAACAGCAGATCAATTAAAAACTCAAGTTGGTGGAGAGCGAATTGATGTAGTGGTATCTCCAAATCAAGCACAAGCTGCTGCAGATGCATTGCAATCAATGTCGAGTGGAAAAGTTGTTGTGGAAGGCGAACATGTGCAAGCACCTGTTTCAGGCGGAGGCGTCAAGGTTGTTGAAGCCGTAAGAGCTCTAGATCTGGCAAAAATTGAAATAAAAGAAATTCAACTTAGAAGACCAACTCTTGATGACGTATTTCTTTCTTTAACTGGTCATCATGCTGAAGAAGTTAAAGCTGAAGAAGACCAAGTTCTTACGAAAGGTCGAAGATAATGAATCCTCGTTCAATTACTGAACAATATGCGAGAAAACATGGAAAAGTTTATTGGTTATTTCATGACTCTTCTGTGATTGCTTGGAGAAATCTACTTAGATTTAAACGCAATCCGGAAGTTCTATTTTTTGATGTAGTGCAACCTATAATTTTTATTCTTTTATTTGCTTTTGTTTTTGGTGGAGCAATTGATGTGGGTGATAGTTCTTATCGTTCCTTCCTGATTCCAGGAATATTTGTGCAGACTATTGCTTTTGCAGGAGCGTCTGCAGCTATTGGTTTGAATGCTGATATGAATTCAGGAATTATTGACCGCTTTAAATCTTTACCAATGAATACAACAGGTGTTTTACTTGGTCAAAATTTAGCTGATCTTATTCGAAGTGTTATCACTTTATTCATCATGTCTTTAACTGGTTTAGCAATTGGTTGGCGAATTAATGGTGGCTTCACCAATGCAGTTTTTGCTTATCTTTTGTTGCTTGCATTTGGTTTTTCAATGGCTTGGATTGGTTCAACTATTGGACTTTCTGTTTCATCACCACAAGTAGCAAGCACTGCTGGATTTGCATGGTTATTTCCATTGACATTTTTGTCTAATGCTTTTGTGCCAAGTGAAACATTGCCAACGTGGCTTAGATTTTTTGCCGAATGGAATCCAATTACATCAATAGTTGCAGCTGAAAGATATTTATTTGGCTATCCAGTCCAAGTTGCACCAGATGCACCTTTCTCGTTACAACATCCAATACTGACCACAGTAATTTGGTTAGTTGTAATCACAGCTATATTTATGCCTCTTGCTGGAAAGAAATTTAGAAAAGCAACCAGTCGATAGTTTAAGTTTTTAAATAAAACTAAATTGCTTCAAATTCAGCTCTTCGAGCTGACATCCAAGCATCCATCTGGCCAGAATTCATTACTTCCATCATTTTGTTCATAGCTAAAATGTGTGGTTGATCATTTTTCCCAAACATTTCCTTGCCGTGTTGTTGGCTTTGTGACGCTAAATCATCAAAAGATTCACCGCTAAAAACTAAATCGCAAGCTCCACCTAATTGAACACATGTCATTGATTTCAAAATATCCCCGTTTCGTCTGCAAAAGTTTATCAGCATTAATAATGAAATAAACTGAGTTTAAGCTTGGTATGTTTCTACTTTTTTAATTGAAATAGTAATTTCTTTGCCATTAGGCAATGAAAAAGAAGACTTATCTCCTTGTTTCTTGCCGATTACTGCATTTCCTAATGGTGAATCTGGTGAATAAACATCCATGGTCGCATGAACTGCTTCTTCTCTGGAAACTAACCAAAATCTTTCAGTGTCACCATCTGCAAATTCAACTGTTACAACATGACCTATTGCAATTGTGCCAGTGTCACTTGGCGGAGTTCCGATTTGAGCATTTTCTAACATTTGTTTTAATTGGCGAACTCTGGCTTCATTTTTACCTTGCTCTTCTCGAGCTGCGTGGTAACCACCGTTTTCTTTTAAGTCGCCTTCTTCTCTTGCTAATTCAATTTTTTTAGTAATTTCTGCACGAAGTGGTCCTGAACGCTCGGCAAGCTCAGCACTTAATCGATCAAATGATTCTTGGGTTAACCAAGTAGATGCTGTATTCATAATCTCTAATAATACTTACTTGCCGGAATCAATTGCTGGGGGATCTTGTTGAGGTATTTCTACACCGGCAGAAAATTGAGAAGCTGGGAATAAAGTTGAATTTGGATCATCATCACAATTAATAATTTCCACAGTAAAAGCTTCAGAAGCAGTCTTTAAATTATAGTTAATTTGTTTGTAATCATTACCATCTTTAGGAAGTTCCAAAATTGCATAACCAATATCTGTCATATAAAAATCTTGAGCTCTAACTAAACACCAAACATTCATATCAACTGGTCTATTTATTTCAAAAATTACTTCCACATTATTTTTATCTTTTATCTCCCACGCAAGTAATTTTTCATTTAGAGGAGGATTTATAACTCTTTCAACTCCAGTCGCCACAAAAGAGCCAATAACTAAAACAAATATCCCAGCAACTATTACTAGAAACCAGGGTTTACCTGGTTTGGGATATCTTTCTTGAATATGTGGTGGCCATTGATCTCGATTGGTTGTCAATTACATTTCCCCATAGAATTTGATTTGTAATTAAGACTTTAGTGCCTAGTTTTAAAGGACAAAAATTGACGCAACTTCGCCTGCTTAGTGTGCATGCTCATCCAGATGATGAAGCAAGTAAAGGGGCTGCCACTGTTGCAAAGTATGTAGCTGAAGGTATTGAGGTAATGATTGCTACATGTACGGGTGGAGAACGTGGAGATGTTTTAAATCCAAAATTAAAAAATCCTGAAAACGGAAAACAATTATCGGAAATAAGAAAAAAAGAAATGGCTGAGTCAATAAAGATTCTTGGGGCTAAACACACTTGGCTTGGCTTTGAAGATTCTGGTTGGCCAGATGGTGAACCAAAACCACCTCTTCCTAAAGGTTGCTTTGCAGATATTTCAATTGAGGAGGCATCCAAACCTTTAATAAAATTGATCAGAGAATTTAGACCTCAGGTGTTGATTACTTATGATGAAAACGGTGGCTATCCTCATCCCGATCACATCCGATGCCATGAAATAACCAAATTTGCTTATGAACAATCCGGAAGAATTAATAAATATCCTGAATTGGGATTTGCGTGGCAACCATTGAAACTTTATTACCAAATGTCTTTTAACACTAGCCAAATGAAAGCAATTGATAATGCATTCAAAGAATTAGGTAAAACTAACCCTTATGCAGAATGGATGGATGAGTCAAATGATGATTCACATCGCATCACTACTCAAATTCATTGTGCCGAATATTTTGATAAAAGGGATCAAGCGCTTTTAGCTCATGCAACCCAAGTTGATCCTGATGGTGACTGGTTTGCTTTACCCACAGAAGTCGCCAAACGTATTTGGCCTACAGAAGATTATGAATTAGCAATAACGCGTGTTCCAACAAAAACACCAGAGACTGATTTATTTGCAGGAATAAGATAAGTTGAGAATATGTTAAACAAAATTATTTTATTTTTAGCAGAAACCCCTGCTCCAGAAATTGATCCCGATAGAGTACGCCCAGGAGTTGCAGGATTATTTACTTTTCTACTTTTAGGAATAGCTGTGGCGATTATTTCGCGATTTTTGATTAAAAGTTTGAAGAAAACTGATCAAAGATTTAAAGATCAGAACTAAATTCTATTTAATCCCCTTTTAGCTTCCCTTAAAGCAACAGTTGGTAATTTTGGATTTTCCTGTAAAAATATTTTTACAGCCCAGGCATCAATTTTACAAAGATCTCTTAAGGCCCATCCGATGGCTTTTGAAACAAAGAATTCTGAATTTTTAGCATGTTTTTGACACAGGGAAATAACAAAATTTACATCCGTTGCTTTCTTATGTCCTCTTTGATGTTGT
>JBJOKB010000109.1:0-9984 GCA_046046315.1 Actinomycetota bacterium
CTCGGAAACCACCTTCTGGCCCCATATCAATTACCCAATCCGAATTTTTAATTACATCAAGGTTATGTTCAATAACAATTACCGTGTTACCAGAATCGACTAAACGTTCTAGAACTCCTAATAACTTTCTAACATCTTCGAAATGCAAACCTGTGGTTGGTTCATCAAGTACATAGATTGTCCTTCCAGTGCTTCTTCTCTGTAACTCAGTCGCAAGCTTTACGCGCTGTGCTTCTCCGCCAGAAAGCGTTGGTGCAGACTGCCCAAGACGAACATATCCCAATCCAACATCAACCAAAGTTTTTAAATGTCTGGCAATTGCTGGAACGGATTCAAAGAAAGTTAGGGCTTGCTCAATCGGCATATTTAAAACATCACTAATTGTTTTACCTTTATAGTGCACTTCCAAAGTATCTCGGTTGTATCTGGCTCCTTGGCAAACTTCGCATGGCACATACACATCGGGTAAAAAGTTCATTTCAATTTGAATAGTTCCGTCGCCCGAACACGGTTCGCAACGTCCACCTTTGACGTTAAAACTAAATCTTCCTGGTTGATATCCCCTTATTTTTGCTTCACTGGTTTCGGCAAAAAGTTTTCTGACGTTATCAAATACCCCTGTATAAGTTGCCGGATTACTTCTAGGAGTTCTTCCAATTGGACTTTGATCTACATGAACAACTTTATCTAGGTGTTTTATTCCTTCAACTTTTTTATGCTGACCCGGAACCACTCTTGCTTGGTGAAGATCTCTTGCCAATGTTGAGTACAAAATATCATTTACCAATGTTGATTTTCCTGAACCACTTACCCCAGTAACTGCTACAAAAACTCCTAACGGAAAATCAACCGTAACTTTTTTTAGATTATTTTCTTGAGCTTCAACAACTTTAATCATTCGATCTTTATCAATTGGTCGACGTTTTTTAGGAATTACCACGCTCTTTCTACCAGCGATGTAATCACCAGTGATTGATTTTTTATTGTTTTCTAATTCTTTGACCGTGCCACTAGAAACTACATAACCTCCATGTTCCCCCGCACCTGGACCAATGTCGACAACCCAATCTGCTGCCCTTATTGTTTCTTCGTCATGCTCAACAACTATCAGTGTATTTCCCAAATTTCTTAATCGAATTAAAGTATCAATTAGTTTTTTATTGTCTCTTTGATGCAAGCCAATACTTGGTTCATCGAGGACATAAAGAACCCCTACCAAACCTGAACCAATTTGGGTTGCCAGTCGAATACGCTGTGCTTCTCCACCTGAAAGAGTTCCGGCTGCACGATCTAGAGATAAATAATCAAGACCCACATCAAGCAAGAATTGCAATCTTTCAATAACTTCTTTCAATACTCTTTGAGCAATTGCCATTTCTCTTTTACCAAGTTTTAGAGAAGTAATGAATTCTGTTACTTCCCCAATTGACATCGCACTCATCTCAGCAATATTTTTATTACCAATTTTTACTGCTAATGAAACAGGTTTTAAACGAGAACCTTTGCAGGTTTTACATGGCTTTTGTCGCATGTAACCTTCAAGGTGTTCACGAGCAGCATCTGAATCCGATTTTTCATGACGATAGTGAATATTTTCAATAACTCCTTCAAATTCTGTCCAATACGATCTTTGTCTTCCATAGGAGTTTTTGTACTTGACATTGATGTTGCTCTCATACCCATAAAGCAATGAATTCTTAATTTTCTCTGGAAGTTTCTTGTACGGGGTGTCCAAGGAAAATTTCAAATCTTTGGCTACAGCTTCAAGCAGCCTTGCCCAATATCCTTCAGATGATGAATTAGCCCAAGGAGCAATCGCCCCTTCCCCGATTGAAAGATCTTTATTAGGAATTACTAAATCTTCATCAACTTCCAAATGGTTTCCTAATCCACTACATTCTGGACACGCCCCAAATGGTGAGTTAAAAGAAAAAGATCTAGGTTCGAGTTGATCAAATGAAATCTCACATTTTGTGCAGGCTAAATGTTCGGAATAGACTCTTTCTTTATTTTTAGATTTTGCTGGTTCATCAACAAAATCCAACACCACAGTTCCATTAGCAAGTCTTAAAGCCGTTTCAACAGAATCCGTAATTCGTTGTCTAGATTCTGCTTTGACACTTAATCGATCTACTACAACATCAATATTGTGTTTTTCCTGCTTTTTGAGGGTAGGAACTTCTGTTAATGCATAAGTTTCGCCATCAATTCGTGCTCTTGAAAAACCTTGAGTTTGTAATTCTTTAAATAAATCCTGATATTCACCTTTTCTACCTCGAATGACCGGAGCAAGTACTTGAAATTTTGTTCCTGAATTTAATTCCAAAACTTGGTCAACAATTTGCTGAGGTGATTGTCTATGAATTACTTCCCCACATTTAGGGCAATGAGGAGTTCCGGCTCTGGCAAAAAGTAATCGTAAATAGTCGTGAACCTCAGTAATTGTTCCCACTGTCGATCGTGGATTTCTATTTGTAGATTTCTGGTCAATAGAAACTGCAGGTGATAGACCTTCAATAAAATCAACATCTGGCTTATCCATCTGACCAAGAAATTGTCTGGCATAAGCGGACAAGCTTTCAACGTATCTTCTTTGTCCCTCGGCAAAAATTGTGTCAAATGCTAAAGAAGATTTTCCTGAACCTGACAAACCAGTAAAAACGATGAGTGCATCTCTGGGGAGTTCTAAAGACACATCTTTTAAGTTGTGCTCACGGGCACCGCGAACAATAAGTTTGTCTGCAACGGCAGAACCATGTCTTTTGGTTTCAGTTTTTTTGGGAGTTGCTGCAGTCATCTAACAAAGGTTAATGCTTCAGCGTTGATTACGCTTCTTCAACTCCAGGATGATCTCTCTTTATATCGGCGATGGCGCTTCCTGAGGCTTGTTGCCCAGGTTTGTGCGCAAGTTCTGGATGAAGCTTTGTTTGTCTAAGTGAGGCAAATACCGTTATTGCCAAAACTCCCACAATTACTGCTAATGAGAAGGGGGTTGATATTTCTGGCGCTGATTTGAAACCATTTTCGTGAGCTGCATGAAGAATCAATTTAATTCCAATAAATCCAAGAATTACCGATAAACCATAAGACAAATAGATTAAGCGATCTAATAATCCATCAAGCATGAAATACATTTGGCGAAGTCCCATTAATGCAAAAGCATTTGCTGTAAAGACAATGTATGGATCATCTGTTAATCCAAAAATTGCTGGTATTGAATCGAGTGCAAATAAAATATCTGTTGTGAAAATAGCAATCATCACGATAAATAGTGGAGTAAAGTATTTTTTTCCATCTATTTTTACTCGAAATGCTCCCTCGTGATATTTCGGTGTAACAGGTAGATATTTTTCAGCTAATTTCAAAACTTTATTTTGTGAAGGATCACTTTCGGTACCGTGATCCGAGGCTAATTTATATGCCGTATATAACAAAAAAGCACCAAAAATAAAAAATATCCAACTAAATTTTGCGATTGCTGCTGCCCCAACAATGATGAATAGAAATCTAAGAACCAAGGCCCCAATAATTCCGACTTGAAGAACTTCTTGCTGATAAACAGCTGGTACTGCAAAAGCAGAAAGAATAATTACAAAGACAAAGAGATTGTCTACGCTCAGACTGTATTCAGTGATCCAACCGGCAAAAAATTCTATTCCTGAATCGCGACCCTTAATATTCCAAATTCCTATTCCAAACAAAATTGCAGCAGCAATATACACAGTTACCCACTTAGCTGCCTCACGAAATTTGACAACATGTGGATGCTTTTTTGCATAAATAAACTCGGCTGAATAAACGGCAAAAAATGCTACGACGGTGATGACCCAGACCCAAAGTGGTTCTTGTGAATTCATTGTTTCAATGTATCGGATTAGGCTTGCCCAGCAGCAACCATCTGGCGCAATTCTTTTTTGAGTTCATGAATTTCATCACGATAACGAGCCGCTAATTCGAAATTCAATTCTGAAGCAGCCAATTTCATCTGGGCTGTAAGTTCTGTGATCAAATTAGCAAGGTCTTGTGCTGGACTTAAACCATCTTTTTTATCTTTCCGAAGCTTCTTGATTGACATTGCTTCTTCAAGAACAATTTCAGTATCTGCATCTTCTTTGATTATTGAGTCATTGATATCTGAGATTTTCTTACGTAAAGGCGTTGGGTCAATTCCGTTAGCTAAATTATGGGCAACTTGTTTCTCCCTGCGACGATTAGTTTCTTCTAAAGCTTTCTTCATGGACTTCGTTATGTTGTCGGCATACATGACGACTTGGCCATCAACATTTCGCGCTGCTCGACCAATAGTTTGAATCAAAGATTTCTCAGATCTTAAAAAACCTTCTTTATCAGCATCTAAAATCGCAACTAATGAAACTTCAGGTAAATCTAAACCTTCTCTAAGGAGATTTATTCCAACTAAACAATCGAATTCGCCTATTCGAAGTCCTCGTAGAAGCTCAACCCTTTTCAGAGTATCGATTTCAGAATGAAGATATCTGACTCTCATATCTTTCTCTAGAAAATAATCGGTTAAATCCTCTGCCATTTTTTTTGTTAAAGTGGTAACTAAAGTTCTTTGACCTTTTTCAGCTCTTATTTTTATTTCGTGCAATAGATCATCGATCTGACCTTTTGTGGGTCTCACTTCTATCTCAGGATCAACTAAACCAGTTGGTCGGATTACTTGTTCAACAACCGAAGTTACTTTTCCTAATTCATATGGTCCAGGAGTTGCAGAAAGATAAACGGTTTGCCCAATTCTTTCCTCAAATTCGGCAAACTTTAAAGGCCTATTATCCATCGCACTTGGTAAACGAAATCCATATTCAACAAGTGTTCTTTTTCGGGACGCATCACCTTCATACATTCCTCCAATTTGGGGAACGGTTACATGCGATTCGTCAATTACCAATAGAAAATCTTCAGGGAAATAATCCAATAAACAATTCGGAGCACTTCCGGGTTCGCGATCATCAAAATAACGAGAATAATTCTCAATTCCTGAACAAAAACCTAATTCACGAATCATCTCCAGATCGAATGCTGTTCGCATTTTTATTCTTTGAGCTTCAAGAAGTTTATTTTGACTTTCAAGTTCTTTAACTCTATGCATTAATTCAACTTCAATCCCCGAAAGTGCTTTCGCAGTTTGTTCTGGACTTGCTACGTAATGAGTCGCTGGGAAAATAAACATCTCTTCATCATCAGTCAATATTTCACCTGTCAATGGGTGAAGCGTCATGATTCGTTCAATTTCATCGCCGAACATTTCAATTCTAACTGGATGTTCTTCATACGCGGGATAAATCTCTACCGTATCTCCTCTTACTCTAAAAGTTCCTCTTTCAAATGCATAATCATTTCGCGAGTATTGAATATTGACTAATTGTCTCAGTAGATTATCTCGAGAAAATTCTTGATTTTTTCTGATTCGTATTGCTTGTTTTACATATTCTTCAGGAGTTCCTAAACCATAGATGCATGAAACTGTAGCTACCACAACAACATCTCTACGAGTTAATAATGAACTTGTAGCTGAATGTCTTAAACGCTCAACTTCTTCATTGATACTTGAATCTTTCTCAATAAAAGTATCTGTTTGGGGAACATAAGCTTCAGGTTGGTAGTAGTCGTAATAGGAAACAAAATACTCAACAGCGTTATTAGGAAGCATCTCTCTTAATTCATTTGCAATTTGAGCAGCAAGGGTTTTATTAGGTTCAATGATTAAAGTTGGTCTTTGAAGTTTTTCAATTAACCAGGCGGTTGTAGCAGATTTTCCTGTTCCAGTTGCACCCAGCAAAACAACATCTTTTTCGCCATTTCTGATTCTTTGCTCTAAATCTTTAATTGCTGCCGGCTGATCACCTGCTGGCTCGTAATCTGCTTCAACTTTAAAAGGAGCAACAGTTCTAATTAGGTCATTAACTGGTCTCATTTAGGACTTGAAGTTTCTCTCTTGTAAGGTTTGCCAAATTTTTTGAACATCGTTTTCTAGTTGTTCAAAATTTCCATCATTTATGATTAGAAAATCGGCCGCAGCCTTACGGGTGTCATCATCAACCTGCTTGGACATTCGGGCACGTGATTGCTCTTCTGAAATGCCCTTTTGGGATAGTCTTTCAAGTCTATTTTTTTCACTAGAAATCACAATAACCAGAAAATCAAAAAGCGATTGCATCTGTTTTTCTAACAACAATGGAATTTCATTAACAATTATAGTTTCAGCTGTTTGCTGACTCATTATTTGATTTGTGCGCTCTCTGACTAAAGGATGGATTATGTTTTCCAAATCTTTCAAAGCTTTATCGTCTTTAAATACAATTTGAGCTAGTTTTGCTCGATCAATATTGCCGGAATCACTCAAGATTTCATTTCCAAATCTTGAAATTACTTTATTAAAACCAGGAGTTTGGGGTTCAATTACTTGTCGTGCCAATTCATCAGAGCGAATTACTATCGCGCCGTTTTTAGAAAACAAATCGGCAACGGTGCTTTTTCCAGCACCGATGCCGCCTGTTAATCCAACTTTCATGTTGGCGTTTAAATCTGAACTAGTTTGAATCTAGTTTGTCGCTTAATGCGGCAAGTTCAGGATTTGCAACTTTGGCATCTTTTTCAGCTTGCCATTTAGCAAGTGCGTCGGAATATTGCTTTTCCCATTCCTTCTTTTGATCTTCAAATCCGGATTTCCATTCACCAGTTTCAGGATTAAATCCTTCTGGTCCAATGTATTTTCCAGCTGAGTCATAAGCAGGTGGCATTCCATATTGGTATGGGTCAAAAGAAGCTCTTGCTTCACCTTTTTCGCCAGCTTGCTTAACAGAAAGTGAAATTCTTCTGCGCTCTAAATCAATATCAATAATCTTGACAGTGACTTCTTGATTTACTTGAACAACTTGTTCTGGAATTTCAACTTGGTTTTCTGAAAGTTCAGAAATGTGCACAAGTCCTTCGATTCCATCAGCTACTCGAATGAATGCACCAAATGGAACAAGTTTGGTTACTTTTCCTGGAACAACTTGGTTAATCTGATGTGATCTTGAGAATTGTTGCCAAGGATCTTCTTGAGTTGATTTCAAAGATAGAGAAACTCTCTCTCTTTCCATGTCGACTTCAAGAACTTCAACTGTTACTTCCTGACCGACTTCCACTACTTCGGATGGATGTTCAATATGTTTCCAAGATAATTCAGAAACATGAACAAGACCATCTACTCCACCTAAATCAACAAAAGCACCAAAGTTAACAATGCTTGATATTTGACCGGTTCGAATTTGACCTTTTTGTAATTGATTCAAGAATGTAGAACGAACAGCCGATTGTGTTTGTTCTAACCAAGCACGACGAGACAAAACTACGTTGTTTCGGTTTTTGTCTAATTCGATAATTTTTGCTTCTATATCTTTTCCAATGTATGGAGAAAGGTCTCTTACGCGACGCATTTCAACTAGTGATGCGGGTAAGAATCCACGAAGTCCAATATCAACAATCAAGCCACCTTTAACAACTTCGATGACATGACCTTTGACAATTCCATCTTCGTTCTTAACTTTCTCGATGTCGCCCCATGCTCTTTCGTATTGAGCTCTCTTCTTAGAAAGTATTAAGCGGCCTTCTTTGTCTTCCTTTTGTAAAACCAAAGCTTCGATTCGATCTCCAGGTTTTACAATTTCACTTGGATCAATATCGTGCTTTATTGAAAGTTCACGTGAAGGAATTACACCTTCTGTTTTATAACCGATATCTAATAAAACTTCATCACGGTCAATTTTTACAACGGTTCCAGAAACTAGATCCCCGTCATTAAAATATTTAATAGTGGCATCAATTGCAACTAATAATTCTTCTGGTGTTCCAATATCATTTACTGCAACGATCGGACTTGCGCTAGTAGTTGTGGACATTAACTTCTTCTCTATAGTGACTCGGACCTTCCGAGCCTCTGTAAAGATTAGTTGAGGGTTAAATCTCTTGCTTTAAGTGGCTAGTGAGCTGCCTCATCCCACGAAGAACCCACACCAATTGAGACATCCAAAGGAACCAGCAGTGAGGCTGCATTTGCCATGGCTGTTCGTGCCAGGTTTTCGACCTTGGTTTTTTCGCCAGGGGCTACTTCAAAAACTAATTCATCATGCACTTGCAGAAGTAATCTAGAAGATAATTTTTCACTCTTTAGTAATGAATCAGCATTTAGCATTGCTTTTTTTACAATGTCTGCAGCACTTCCTTGAATAGGAGCATTTAGTGCCATTCGTTCAGCCATTTCTCTTCTTTGTCTATCAGGATTAGTTAAGTCTGGGAAATATCTTCTTCGTCCCATAATTGTTTCGGTGTAACCAAGTTTTCTAGCAATCTCAACCACATTTGCTAAATAGTCTCGGACTCCCCCAAATCTTTTGAAATATTCGTCCATTAATTTTTGTGCTGCACCAACTTCGATATCTAATGACTGACTTAAACCATAAGCTCCCATTCCGTATGCAAGACCATACGAAATTGCTTTTATTTGCCTTCTTAATTCTGCATCGACTTCATTTGGTTTAACACCAAAAACTAACGAAGCTGATGTTGTGTGCAAATCTTCCCCTGATTTGAATGCTTCAATTAATCCAGGATCTTTAGAAAGATGAGCCATGATTCTCATCTCAATTTGGCTGTAATCAGCTGTTAATAAACATTCAAAATCTTTTCCAGCAATGAAGCAATCCCTAATTCTTTTGCCCTGATCCGTTCTAATTGGAATATTTTGCATATTTGGTTCTGTGCTTGACAATCGACCCGTTGAGGTAACTGTTTGATTAAAAGTTGTATGAATTCGATTATCTTTAGCAGCTAATGGGATCAATGAAACTACCGTTTGTTTAAGCTTCGTGATATCTCGCCAACTTAAGATTGAAGATAGTACTGGATCTTTTGTTTTAGCAAATAAATCTGTCAATGCCTCAGCATCAGTAGTGAATCCTGTTTTCGTTTTTTTGGTCTTTGGCAACTTTCGTTCATCAAATAAAACGGTTTGTAATTGTTTTGGAGAACCCATATTAAATTCGTGCCCAACAATTTTAAATGCATCTTTTTCAAAACTATTAGCTAATTTTTCAAATTGACTTGATAATTTATTCAACTTATCCATATCAACGGCAATACCAGTGGTTTCCATTTCCGCTAAAACTTTTACCAAAGGAAGTTCTAATTCATCCTGCAGTTTAATTAGGTTCTTTTCTTCTATTTGAGTTATTAGAGCATCATGTAATTGAAAAATTGCATTTGCCCTACGAGCTAATCCTTCTACATTCAATGATTCTTCGCCTAAAGCCAGTTGGCCATCTGTTTCATTTGCTAATTCAGGAACAAATCCCAAAATTCTCATTGCGACATCTTCTAACTCATAACTTCTTAATCCAGGACTAACTAAATAGGCGCTTATTTCTGTATCGGCAAGCAATCCTTCAAAAGTGATTCCTCGAGCACTCGATATTTGATAGAAATCTTTTGCGTTATGAACCACTTTTTTAATTTTTTTATCATTTAGAAAATCATTAAGGGTTTTTTTGTCTTCTTTTGATAAATCATCTTCACCAAAAGCAATTCCAGATTTGTCATTTGCAAGTCCCCATGCAACGTCTTTAAATCCTTGGAAATTACCTTCAAATTGAATGTCGATTGCAATGTGTCCACTTGAATTTTTACTTAACCAATTCGTTAGTTCATTGGATTGATATTTCAAAATTTCAAAAGAATTATTGGATTTTTTCTTTTCGACATCTTGGGCACTTGCTCCGCTGCCAAGTAATCTTTCTCTAAGAGATTTAAACTCAAGATCAGTAAATACCTTATTTATTTCATCCTTATTTGGGCCTTTAACTTTTAGTTGGTCTACGTTTATATCTAAACTGACGTCTTTAACTAATTCGGTCATTTTTCGATTAAGTTTTACTTGTTCAATATTTGCTCTTAAACTCTCACCAACTTTTCCTGATATTT
>JBJOKB010000032.1:0-7688 GCA_046046315.1 Actinomycetota bacterium
TTTGGCGAAATTACTGTCAAAGTAACTGTTGTAGCTGACAAATTTAGTGAATCAGCAAGCAGCAAGATCGCCGCTGCAGGCGGATCAATTAAAGCTCTTTAGGAGTTTGTTTTGAACATAAATTTTGCGTGGTTAACTGACGCTTTTCGCACACCAGATTTACGACGCAAAATTTTGTTCACTTTGGGCATGGTTGCTCTTTATCGATTAGGTACAGCAGTACCCACTCCTGGTGTTGATTATCCTGCGATTCAACAGTGCGTTGAACTAGTGCAAGGAGATTCTTTATATGGAGTTATTAATTTATTTTCAGGTGGAGCACTTTTACAATTAAGTATTTTTGCGTTAGGAATAATGCCCTACATCACGGCTTCGATCATCATTCAATTATTAACAGTGGTAATTCCTCGTTTAGAAATGTTGAAAAAAGAGGGTCAATCTGGTCAAGCAATAATTACTCAATACACCCGTTATGTGACAATTGGTTTAGGTTTATTGCAAGCAACTTCAATTTTAGCCCTTGCTAGAACTCCAGGACAATTACTTAGAGGTTGTCCAAATGATTTGATTCCTAATCAAAGTTTGCCAGTAATGATTTCTATGGTTTTGACAATGACAGCAGGTACAGCTCTAGTTATGTGGTTTGGTGAATTAATTACTCAACGTGGTGTGGGTAATGGAATGTCACTTTTAATTTTTGCTTCAATCATTTCATCTATTCCAAGTCAATTTGCAGCTATCTTGACAATTAATGGTTTATTTACGTTCATTGCCACAGCAGCAGTGGGAATAACAATTATTGCTGGTGTGGTTTTTGTGGAACAAGCCCAAAGAAGAATTCCCGTGCAATATGCCAAAAGAATGGTTGGTCGAGCCTCTTATGGGGGAACCTCAACTTATATTCCTTTGAAAGTCAATATGGCTGGAGTTATTCCAGTAATTTTTGCTTCATCACTTCTATATATTCCTTCATTGTTAGTGCAACTTTCTAATTCACAAAGCTCTTGGGCTCAATGGATTTCACGAAATTTTCAAAATGGAACTGAAGTTCCATACGTTGTTACTTATGCGATTTTGATTGTTTTCTTCGCCTATTTTTATTCCTCAATTACTTTTGATCCGGTCGAAGTTGCAGAAAATATGAAAAAATATGGCGGATTTATTCCAGGAATTAGAGCAGGAAAACCAACCGTAGATTACTTGAAGTATGTGCTTTCAAGACTTATGGCTGCTGGTTCAACGTATTTAACAATAATTGCTGTTATTCCTTTTATTGCTTTTGGAGCTTTAGGGGTGGGGGATAGATTTTTATTTGGTGGAACAAGTTTGTTGATTATGGTTGGTGTTGGTTTGGACACCGTTAAACAAATTGAAAGCCAATTACAACAAAGAAGCTACGAAGGCTTCTTGAAACAAAATCCCACAATTTAATTAAATGCGCCTATTAATTATGGGCCCACCGGGTGCGGGCAAAGGCACACAAGCGGTAAGTATTGCAAAAACTCTTAATGTTCCCCATATTTCTACGGGAGATATTTTTCGTGAAAATATGAAAAATGAAACACCTTTAGGACTTGAAGTTAAAGCTTTTTATGACCAAGGAATTTATGTCCCGGATGAGGTAACAAACAGAATTGTTGAAGATAGATTGAATTGGGAAGATACAAAAAATGGGTTTCTTCTTGATGGCTATCCAAGAACCATTGATCAAGTTAACTTCTTAGACCAAATACTTTCAAAGAAATCTGAAAAAATTGAAAAAGTTTTGGAATTAACCATCGACATTCCAGTTGTAGTAGAAAGATTATTAAAGCGTGCGCAAGAGCAAGGAAGAGTTGACGACACAAAGGAAGTCATCACAAAAAGACTGGAAGTTTATGCCTCAGCTACAGCCCCACTTTTAGCTGAATACGAGAAACGCGGAATTTTAATCAAAGTTGATGGCATGGGCTCAGTCAACGAGGTTGAAGAAAAAATTAGAAAAGCTTTAAGTAATTAATTTATCCAATTAATTGGAATTTGAATTTCATTTCTTTTTAAAAATGGTGGTTTAAATGGTGGATCAAATCTTGCGCTACGCCAATTATTTTCTCCACCTTTTTCGTGAATAGATTCCCTGTTTAGTGCACTTTTTAATAATCTTAGATTCTTTTCTAATTTTTCCTCAGTAAAGTTTCCTGAGAATTTTAGACAAGCATAAAACTCTCGAGGAAGTTGTTTAATTTCAACATTTGAATTCTTAGAAATTGGCAAACTTGAAAGATTTGAATCAGAGGGCATAACAAATGAGACTTTCCAGCAATTATTTTTATCAGGAATTTGAATGACCGGGGCAGTCATAGAAATATTGTTTTGTGAAATGTAATTAAAAAGGGGACGAAAGCCATAACTTCCCGCTTGTCCCATAGAACCTTGAACATTAACTTCTGCAATTATGCAAGGTTCATAATCTCGAATTTCAAAATCATTAAATTTCTTTACAACTTTATATTTTTGTTGTTCTGTCATAATTTAGTTAAAATTTCAGGACCATTTTCGGTTATTGCAATGGTATTTTCCCAGTGGCTTGCAAAAGAGCCTTCACTAGAAACAACGGTCCATTCGTCTTCAAGAACGTGAACTTTGTTGCTACCCAAAACTAGCATTGGTTCGATTGCGATTGCCATTCCAACAAGAAGTTCAGGACCTGATCCGGCTTTACCGTAATTTGGCACACTAGGGGCCATGTGCATTTCTGTGCCAATTCCATGACCTACATAGTCTTCTAAAATTCCAATTTTTAAATCATGATGACTTCTTACAAATTTCTCTATCGCAAAACCGATATCTCCAATGTGTTTACCGGGTTGAGCTGCATTAATTCCAACTTGCAATGCTTCTTTGGTGATATCACTAAGTTTTTGATGCTCTGGTTTAACATTTCCAACCGAAATAGTAATGGCCGCGTCTCCATGCCATCCTTCAATTATTGCACCACAATCAACACTTACTAAATCACCATCATTAATTATTTTTTTTGCACTTGGAATTCCATGAACGACTTCCTCGTTAATGGAAACACAAATAACTGCTGGGTATCCGTGATAGCCCAAGAAAGAAGGTTTGGCACCTTCCTGATTCATGATATTTCTTGCTATTAAATCCAGATCAAGAGTTGACATTCCTGGTTTAATTTTTGCTTTGATTTCTTCTAGACATAGCGCAACTACCCGTCCGGCTTTTCGCATGATGGCAAATTGTTGAGGTGTTTTTAATTGGATTTGCGATTTATTAAACATGTATAACTAATCTATCTCTATTTGATCACCAAGGTTCTTGTGGTTCAAGAACTCGCCAGCAATACCAGGCAGCAATTGATCGATAAGGGGAGAAAGGTTCACCTAGTGGTTCCATTTGTTTCTCGTTTGGAATTTCTTTCAATCCATGCACAATTTGCCAGCCTCTTCTGACTGCTAAATCTCCTACAGGCCAAACGTCAAGGCGACCCATTGTAAACATTAAGAACATTTCTGCTGTCCATCTTCCAATTCCCCATTGTGAACTAAGCATCTTTACCGCTTCATCGTTAGTAGCAGTTGCTAAATCAGCAAGATTAATTTCCTTACTTAAATGAGCGTTTGCTAAACCTTGAATTGTTTTTATTTTAGATGCAGAAAGGCCAGCGGTTCTTAACTCCGATTCTGATCTGTTCATAAAAACTCGAGGCGTTATTCTGTTTTTTGTAAGCTTTTTTACTCTCTGTGTGATGGTAGATGCTGCTGATGAGGAGATTTGCTGAGCAATTATCGAGCGAACCAAAGATTCAAAATAAGAATTAACAGATTGCTCTTGAGGTTTTAAATTACAGACATCACTAATTTCGATGATTTTTTTGAGATGGGGACAGGTTAATTTAACATGTTCTATCCCTTTTTTAAGGTGTGTTGATTGAGAGACCATGATGACAATTAATCTAATTGATGCCAAAATAAGAGCATGTTGAAGAATTGGAATTCTCGCTCATTAACCTACCTTTTCCTGTCAATTGCCGGACTAATTGGAACTTGGTATTTTAATTTGTTGGCAATAAAGCAGGGTAGAGATTTTTTTGCTGACTGGTCAAGCTCACCAGCTGTTTCATCCGCTACAACTGACTTATTTATTGCAGCATCCGCGGCAAGTATTTTTATGTTCCTTGAAGGAAAACGTCTCAAAATGCGCTTTGTTTGGCTTTTTATTGCAGGATCATTTATTACAGCAATTGCCTTTACTTTTCCTTTATTTTTAGCGATTAGAGAAAGAAAGTTAAGTAATTAAACTGAAAGTAAGTCAGGGTTTTTCTCAAAATAGAGTGGTACTTCAATCTTTGTTTCATGCCCTTTATCTGAACTGAATTGCTGGATTTCGATTCCTAATTCTCTTAGATTTAGAAAGCCAATTCCTGTTCTTTCAGAATTTTCCTCTTGAACACTTCCATTATTAACAATGCTTATGTTAAAGATTTTATTTTCTTTATCTATTTTTGCAATTATTTTAATTTTATTAGCTTTTCCGTGACGCACGGCATTAGTTATTGTTTCATTTAAAATATCTTCGAAAGCGCTTCTAAGCCAAGTGTTTTCATTTGCGATTTGCTTTGATAAATCATCAATATTGAAATCTATTTCTACAAGTTGAGTCCAATTTTTTTGAGCACTATTGAGGATTTCTTCAAAAGTTTCAGGTGTTGTTTCTGTCCACTCTGAGAGTTTTGTTAAGTCTTTTCGAGCCTCAATTAGAAGTTGTTCCAATTGATTTGTCATCTGCTTTGTCAAATCTGATGGAATTTCCTGACCATCGTGTTGCTTAGCAGTCGTTTCAAGTAAAAGTGAAGCTGCCGTAAATTTACTTTGAATACGTCCATGGACTGTCTCAGTAAATATTTTTTGAATCTTTCTAATTGATTCCAGAGCAGATCCAGCAGCTGCCCTTGATTCAACAATTTGTTTTTTTGTTTGCTCCTGAATTTTTCCTCCTTCTCCGGTTATGCCATATATGAGTCCACTCACAACCATGCCCAATAGTGACCAAAGCGGAAAGAAAAATACCCAAATTGCAATTGTTGAACCTCGATTAACAGGAAGAAGAATTAAAAAAATAGCTTCAATAATCAATCCATACCCAGTGTAAATCCAAGAAATATAAAGAAGTCGTTTTCGAAAATTGAATTTTGAGAGATTTGGTCTCAATAATTTTTGTGCAAAATGAAATATGTAATTAACGATTATGTGAATAAACATTGTGGCAAAAGCTGTATTTAATCCCACATATGTATACCCAAGTGAAAAGCTAATTAATAAAAAAGGTAGCCAAATTGCAGAAGGGTAAAAATTCCAGGTTTTAGTTAAACTTTCTAGTCTAAGTGAGGAAGTTAATGGCGTTGAATATAAATTATCACCAGGATCAATACTAGATAAGTTTTTACCACTTTCATATTTCAAGTGACTTATAGCTCTAATAACAATCAAATTCCATTCTTTTACAGTTTCGGAAAAAGTCATAAGCTCTTTGGAGCTGACTTTATGGCTACTTATCAATTTGGAATACATATTTTCTAATTGATTAATTCCTGGAAGAATTTGATTTGCGATTGTTTTAAGTAAATCTGATTGGTAATTATTTAGTCGTTTTAGAGCCTCAGTCCTTATGTATTCCATACGCTTAAGCTCAATATTTAAAAATTTAAGATTATTAAACTGTCTATCAATCGAGTCTAGAGTTAATGTAAATGTTATAAATGTGAGAATAATCATTGGAACCGTTACATACCTTTGCTCAATAGGTAAATTATCTCCAGCGAAAAAATCACTAAAAAAATCGGCTGAAATAACTCTAGAAATTCCTGCTAAAAAAAAGGTAAAAACAACTAGAGCAATATTTACAGGTGCATTTTTGCGATTCTTTAGAAAAGTTAAATTTGCGATAAAGAAAGCAAATCCTGTGCAAACATGGACGAGAACGGCTAATAAATATATTTCGTATTCGTGATCAAATTCCCGTTTTCCATCAAAATTTAAAGTAGTAATAAGTGCAAATGGAATGAATAAGACCCAGGAAGTCCATGAGGCAGCCCATTTCCCACCTAATCTTTCCCGAATTGTGGGCTTTATTTTTTGGTTAGAAGCCATTCAACTACTTTACGTGAATATTTGAAGACTTCCAGAGTTTTACAGCTTCAACTCGCAAATTTATGGAATCGTTTTCCTTTAAATTAAGAGCTTGATAAGTTCTGTTAATTAAAGCTTCAACTGCGCGTAAACTAGTGCCTCTTTTATCTGCTATTGCTTGATTTGAAAAACCTTGGGCCATTAGCTTTAATAATTCTGCTTGAATTTTACTTAAATATATCGCATTTTTTGGTTCAAAATTTGTAATTTTATTTGTCGCATTTTTTTCAAAAGCGTTTTTTAAAATTGTTTCAAATGAATTTGAAGCATTTAGTTGTGACTTTACAATATATTGAATGTTATCCGGTAATTCGGTAAATTTTGAATCAACTAAAGTTGGCGAAGTGTGAGCAGTTAAAACCGCTATCGCAGTGTCTGGATAATCTCTATTTAATTTATTAATTAAATCCAAACCTGTTGGACCATCACCAAGGTCTAAATCTGTTATAACTAAATCAGGTGATGAACTTTTTATCACAGAGAGAGCTTCACTTACTGTGGTGGCACAAGAACAAACGTAACCCAGTTTTGAAATAATCTCGCAGATCAATCGCTGAGTAAATATTTCATCTTCAACGATTAATACATGTCTTGACTTAGTTTGCGCTAGCATTTTTTCCAATTTTTATAAAGCATTTTTTCTTTGCAAGTTAGCAAAAGCATACCAACCTGGAAGAACGGGAAACCAAAAAGTCGCAATTCGATAGAGCAGCACTCCTGATAACGCCGTTCCTGTCGGAATTCCCGTAGCAGTAAGTCCTGCGACTAATGCCGCTTCCACTGCACCAATTCCTCCAGGCGTTGGCGCTGCTTGGCCAATAGTTGCTCCCGCCAAATAAACAAATGCGGTTGTCGCTATCGAAATGTCGCTTCCAAAGGCGTTTAATGAAGCGTAAAAGGCTAAAACATATGAGATATTTAAAGAAATAGAAGACAAAATGCTAATAATTAATCTTTGAGGTTGTTGGGAAATAATAGATAAAATTGGCACAACTTGGGTAAGTATTGGTTTTGCTTTAGCGAGTATCCAATTTCTTATGCCTGCTATTGAAAAAGCAATAATTATAAAGGCAAAAATAATTACAAAAATAACGAGAGTTATTCGCGGTGGCCTAAATGAAAAGTCTGTTTGGGTTCCGGCAATAACTCCAAAAATGATCAAAAGTAATACGTGAACAAAAAATATGATCACTTGAGAAACTCCTACAGCAGTAGCTGCAGCGGGACCTGAAACTCCTGCTTTGTTCAAAAATCGAATATTTACTGCAACTGAACCTAATGTAGGTGGAGTAACTAAAGTTGCGAAAGATGCTGCAAGTTGAGCTTGGAGAGCTCTATACCATTTGATTGGTACCAAAATAAATGACAACAATAAACCAGTAGACGCAAAATAAGTTAATGCTGAACCAACGAGTGCAACCCCGGCCCATTTCCATTCTGCTGTGGTGACTAATTCCTTTATATTTATCTGGCTAAATTGAGGAACTAGAACATATAAAGCTA
>JBJOKB010000071.1:0-4945 GCA_046046315.1 Actinomycetota bacterium
AACCATCTTTGTTAACAACTAATGAGTCACCATCAAAGACAAGTTCATCTTGACCACCAACCATATTTACGTAGGCAAGTGGAGCATTTACCTCTTTTGCTCTTTTTTGTACTAGTTCTAAACGTGTGTCATCTTTCCCGTACTCATAAGGAGAACCATTAATAACAACTAATAAATCAGATTTGAGTTGAGCAATTTCAGAAACAGGTCCTTCGTCTTGCCAAATATCTTCACAAATTGCTAAAGAAACCTTTAAGCCATTTACATCAAAGAAACAACTTTGATCTCCTGGCACAAAATATCGATACTCGTCAAATACTCCGTAGTTAGGTAAATGATGTTTTATGTATTTTGCAATAACTTGACCGTTTCTAATAACTGCTGCGGCATTTTGTGGTCCACCTGCAGGAATTCCTAAAGATGCATCTTCACCGGTTGCATCTAAGTAACCAACTACAACTGTTAAGTCGCTTAAACCATCGTGAACTAAATCCTTTACTAATTGATTTAAAGCTTTTTTTGAAGCTTCTTGAAAAGATCTTCGAAGTGACAAATCCTCAATAGGGTAGCCAGTTAAAACCATTTCAGGAAAAACAACTAAAGATGCACCTAGTTCAGATGCCTTTTTAGAGAAGTTTCTAATCATTGCGGCATTGCCACTTAAATCACCCACACGAGGGTTCACTTGGGCTAAAGCCACCGTAAGTGTCATATATATAAGTGTATTCGAGGCTAAATTGCGCTTGAAATTTATGTAACAAAGCCGAAACATTCATGGGGCACAATAGGTTTCATGGATAAACAAGCAGATTTTGTATTAAGAACAATTGAAGAACGCGATATTCGTTTCGTACGTTTATGGTTTACCGATGTGATCGGTTCCTTGAAATCGGTTGCAGTAGCTCCAGCTGAATTAGAAGCAGCATTTTCTGAAGGTATTGGATTTGATGGTTCTGCCATTCAAGGTTTTTCCCGAGTTTATGAATCAGACATGTTGGCAAAACCTGATCCTGCAACATTTCAATTACTTCCATGGCGAAGTGAAGGACCAGGAGTGGCAAGAATGTTTTGTGACATTCAAATGCCTGATGGTTCTCCTTCTTACGCTGATCCTCGTTGGGTTTTAAAAAGAACAATGGCAAAAGCCGCAGATATGGGTTTTACTTTTTATACTCATCCAGAAATTGAATTTTATTTATTTGAAGATGACAAAAATGCAGTAAATGTTAAATCACCTGAACCTGTTGATCATGTTGGATATTTTGATCAATCAGCATCAGGACCAGGTTATGACTTTAGAAGAAGAGCAATCACCATGTTGGAATCAATGGGAATCTCTGTTGAGTTCTCACATCATGAAGGAGGCCCTGGACAGCAAGAAATTGATTTGCGTTACGCAGATGCCTTAAGTACAGCTGACAACATCATGACATTTCGTTTAGTTGTAAAAGAAGTTGCACTTTCAGAAGGTGTTAGAGCATCTTTCATGCCTAAGCCATTTAGAGATCAACCAGGTTCTGGAATGCATACACATTTATCTCTCTTTGAAGGCGATAAGAATGCTTTTCATGAACCAGGTGCTGAGTATCAATTAAGCAAAGTTGGCAGATCATTTATTGCAGGTATTTTGAAACATGCGCCGGAATTCACAGCTGTTACAAATCAATATGTGAATTCTTACAAACGTCTCACTGGCGGAGGAGAGGCTCCTGCATATGTTTGTTGGGGACACAACAACCGATCAGCATTGGTAAGAGTTCCAATGTATAAACCGTCAAAAGGTCAATCAACTCGAATCGAATATCGAGCACTTGATTCTGCTGCAAATCCTTATCTTGCTTACTCTGTTTTGTTAGCTGCAGGGCTAAAAGGAATTGAAGAAAACTACGAACTTCCTAAAGGTGCCGAAGATGATGTTTGGTCACTCACTGATGCTGAAAGAAGAGCACTTGGGATCACACCATTGCCAACCTCATTGGATGAAGCCATCAAGGTAATGGAAAAAAGTGAATTAGTGGCAGAAACATTGGGCGAACACGTATTTGATTATTTCTTAAGAAATAAACGAAGTGAATGGGAAGAATATCGTCGTCAAGTTACTCAATGGGAACTTGATAGATACCTACCAGTTCTTTAAATCTTTTCAGATTTACTTTTGGTCAAGTTCTTCTTTGGGAGTTCTAACAGTTCCAGCATGAGCTTTTACCGTTGGATCATTTTTTGACTTAATGAGGCTTGCAATAATTGCAAATATCAATATCAGAGCAATTACACCAAGACTTATACCTGTTGGAACTTTAGGAATATCTTTATCAATTTCGTGAACATAAGTGATGATCAACTTGATACCTATAAAAATTAGAATTGCGGCTAGACCAATTGACAAATATATAAGTCTATCCAAGAGTCCTTTTAGGAGGAAGTACAAGGCGCGAAGCCCCAGCAATGCAAAAGCATTGGCCGTAAATACTAAATAAGGTTCCTGAGTTACTCCAAAAGTTGCTGGAATTGAATCAAGTGCAAAAAGTAAATCTGTAGAACCAATTGCAATCATCACCAAAAACATTGGGGTGGCAAATCTTTTGCCATCAATTCGAACGAAAAGTTTTGTTGCATGATATTCAGTAGTAATAGGAGTAAATCTTTTTACTTGTCTGACGATGAAATTGTCATTTGGATTTGGATCATGATCCCAATTTCTTAATAGCCCCACTCCGGTCCAAATTAAAATTAATCCAAAAATTACGAAAGTAAACGCAAAGGCAGCAAGAGCTGCAGCGCCAAGTGCAATGAAAATGGCTCTAAGAATTAGGGCAAGAATTACTCCAATAAGTAAAACTCTTTGCTGATATATCGATGGCACAGCAAATTGAGCCAAGATAATGGCAAAAACAAATAAATTATCTACAGAAAGTGATTTCTCAACTAGATATGCAGCAAAGAACTCTGTTCCGCTTTGGTCTCCATATTGATTCCAGATCCAAATTCCAAAAATAATCGCTAGTGCAACATAGAAAATAGACCAGCTAGCTGCTTCCTTAAATTTCACTTCATGAGGTTTGCTGCTAACGGTAAAAAGGTCCAAAAGAATGAAGCCAATAATCACTGCTGTGGTTATTAACCAAATGGTAAGTGAAATATTCATGGTCATTTTCAGTTAATCACGAATCCCGAAATATTGCAAAACCGCTGTCTCGTGGGTAATTCTTAACCGCAAACCCTTAAATTTAATAACCTAGTCAATTATTTAGTTCACATACTTTTAATTTCGCGGGGAATAGTCTTGAACTTCGTGGGCTAGTATTTAGTTATGGCAACCACAACAGGGAAAAGCAGAGATTCACACTTTCCTTCCATTGAAAAAAAATACGGCGAAAAAATGTCTTATTGGTTTAAAGTCATGGAAAAAATTGTTGATCGAAAGTACCCAGAGCAAATTGCTCACTTAAGAGAAAATTACGGTTTTTCCCAAGCTCACGCTAATGCATTGGTGATGTACTCAAAAGGCTCAAAATCGACATCAAAATTTAAAGACGATAAAGAATACTTTAAAAGTATTGATCCAAAACAAGCAAAAACAATAAAAGCTCTTTACAAATTGATTCAATCTAAGCATAAAAAACTAGAACTAATAATTGCCTGGAACCAACCCATGCTTCGAGTTGGCAAAAGCTACGTGATTGGGGCAAGTGTCACCAAAAACTATATTTTATTAAATCCGTTTAGCAAGAAAGTAATCAATAAGTTTGGAAAGCAATTAGAGGAATTTGATGTAAAGAAGCACACCTTTGCTATCCCAAATGATTGGAAGATTGACCAAAAATTAATTCTTGCAATAGTCAAAGCTCGCTTAGATGAGATCAAATAAGAGTTTGAAAGTAGGCTTTACTCATGAATAAACCTCCTATAGTGCTAGTTGTGCAAAATGAATTAGATGCACCTATCGGTTATTTAGAGGAATGGTTATTTGAACGCGGGGTTGGTATTGAGGTTATTTATCCATTCAAAGGAGATGTTGTTCCAACCGAGCCGGGAAATTATGCCGGGGTAATTGTTCTAGGTGGATCTCGTGGAGTTCACGATGAAGATCAATGGCCTTGGTTAAAACAAGAAAAAGAATTATTAAGAAACGTTATCAAATCCCAAACTCCTACACTTGGTGTTTGTTTAGGTGGGCAACTTTTAGCTGACGCAAATGGTGGAAAAGTTGGTAGAACTAATAAACCTGAAATTGGTGTAGGTTTTGTGGAATTTTTGCCTGAAGCAAAAAATGATTGTGTTTTATCTTCAGTAGTTGATTCACCAGTTGCAATACCTGTTCCGCAATATCACCAAGATGCCATTTTGGAATTGCCAGAAAATGCAAAATTACTTGTTACAAGTGATGACTGTCAGGTTCAAGCATTTGTTTTAGGAAAAAGTGCTTGGGGATTGCAGTTTCATCCAGAAACAGACTGGAACATTATGAGTGATTGGCTTTTAAGTGAAGATGAGGTAAGAAAAACTTTAGGAATTACTGATGATTCAGTTAAAGTTCAATTTGATGAATTAGGTGAAGGAATGAAAAATACCTGGCGTGCACTTGGTTTGGCATTTGCAGAGACAGTTGTTGATTTTGCTGGTAAACAAAGTAAATGACTAATCGCCCGGTAACTGAAACCGGAATTTTTTCTCGCTCTGGTTTTACTGACTCAAGCAGAGCCTTGGATTTGATTAAAAATTTGAAAACAGAAATCAATCATGAGATATTAATTGAAGATTTAAGTAAAATCGCAGATCCAGATAATGCACTTTTACTTTTAGTAAGAATTACTGATCAAAATAATGACAACTTAGAAAAAGTTTTAAAAGACGATGACGCTCGTTTTAGACTCCTTCATATTTTAGGCTCTTCAAATGGTTTAGGCCAACACCTGGTGCGTCATGCAGAAGATGTAAAAATTTT
>JBJOKB010000095.1:0-24758 GCA_046046315.1 Actinomycetota bacterium
GACGCAAAATAAGTTAATGCTGAACCAACGAGTGCAACCCCGGCCCATTTCCATTCTGCTGTGGTGACTAATTCCTTTATATTTATCTGGCTAAATTGAGGAACTAGAACATATAAAGCTATAACTGAAGCACTCGCCAATAAAATATTTTTCCAATTAATTCTTTGAAATGTTATTGGTTGCAGTTCCGCGCTTGGTACCAATTCACCTAAGGCTTTACGAAGATTATTTAACAGTTCTTTATCTGTTCTTAAGTAATCACGAGTTTTTCGACTCATGGCAATAATTTGAATAGCTGGAATTGTTCTAACTAATTCTTTAGCAGTAAATAACTTTTTGGCTACACTTATGGTGTCTTGGATGGTTGATGATCTTGCAGAGGAAACCAAAGCTTCTGCTAAATCAACTCTTTGCTGCAAATCTGTTGCTGCGATTGTTCCTGAGTGGACACCTGTAATTGCAATATCTCCTGATTGAGTAACAAAAATATTTTCTGAAGATAAAGATCTATGAGCAATATCTGCTTCATGCATAATCTTTACATCATTTAAGAATTTTTCAATTTGAGTTTGAGTAATTTTTATTTTTCTGGCATTGATTTCAGCAAAAGAAGATCCACTTAGATTTTCAAGTGCAATAAAAATGGCATCAGGTTCTATTTCTCTTACTAATTCAACTTCTGGAACCCTTACTCCGGTAGCCGATATTGCATAAGTTAATAGTGCCGTTCTTTCAATTCTTCGCCTAATGCTCATTCCCCTGAAATCACCAGAGGTTTTCACATTTAAGCCTCGCCACCAAGATCCAATTACACCTGAGCCTTGAAGTTCCCAATCAAAAACCCAAACATTAAGTTGGGCACCAGTTTTTAATGAAACTTTATAGATCCTTCCCTCGGAAGTTTCAAGACCAAGTTCAATTTGATCAACATTCAATCCACCTGATTCAAGTGCTGAAACTATTTTTTCGACCGATGCTCTATTTATAGGAGTTCCAACCGAATAACGAACTGCTAAACCTATGGACCAACCCAATAAAATATTTACTAATTGAGTAACAATTGTTGTTTGTCCGGCAACTAGGGATGCAAAAGATAAAGCAATTACCGAAATAGTTGCAATTAAACCTAATTTTCCTCTGTCAAAAACTCGCGCTATAACTAGAAAAGAAATTAATCCGGCTATTAAGGGATCTAATGGCGTAACACCTTGTGTTTGAATTCCACCCGTCAAAGCAAGTAATAATCGAGGCGAATCAATTTGCACAATGAGAACCGATATTGCAACTAAAGTCAAAACGGATAAGCCAGCTGCGAGTAACGAATCAACTAATTGTCTTGTTCGATTTCGGGTGATTAGCGAAATACCAACTAAAACTGGAACAAAAATTATGGCAGTTGCACCAATTGTGTTTAAAATAAACAAAACAAAACTAGGTAGCACTCGGGTTGCTGTAGTTAAGTCAGCATCTATTCCCGCAGTTGTTTGGGCAGCAATTGTTCCAATGGAAGTCACCAGGACAGTCATCAACAATGCGATTAAAAGGGTCACCAAGTCCTTGGGACGGCGGGCAGCCCTGCGGGATGAATCTTTTATAGAAATAGTCATCTAGTCCATCGTCCCATTACCTCACAATTTTTACCTGACCAGACACTTGTCATAGGTCAGTGGTGAAGTAGTGACATGGCAATTGCAGGCATCCCTGAAATCTCCCTAGAAAAAACGGCTTTGCCCTACATTGAAAAACCACATTTCGATTCAAACCAACAAATCGCTATTGATCACAGCGAAGGACCACTACTAGTTACAGGTAAAGCCGGTACAGGTAAAACTTTGGTTTTGGCCGAAAGTGTCGTTCATAAAGTTTTGAACGGGATTCCATCTGACAAAATTTTAATTTTTTGTTTTTCACGACATTCAGCAAGAATAATGAGAAAATACTTAGCTCGACGATTACCAGATTACTCAGTTCCACTTGTAGCAACTTTTCATTCATTTACCCATTCCGTAATGCAAGCCGCATACAACCAAGGATTAGTTGTTGAAAATTATGCGTTTTCTCCTTTGCGATTGCTTTCAGGGCCCGAACAGGAAGTAATGATTAATGAACTAATAAAAGGAACAATTGAAGATGGGTCTATAGATTGGCCACCAAATTTAAGGAGTGCACTAAAGACAAAAGGTTTTGTAAGACAAGTCAGAAATTTACTTGCTCGCATGAGATCTCTTGGGATGGATCCTGATCAATTAATTGAGACTGGTATAAAACATGAAAATCCTAATTGGATTGCTTTAGGACATTTTGCTGAAATGTATTTAGATAATTTAGATTCATCCGAAACAACCGATTACGGCGAACTTGTTCATCGAGTTAATTTGCTTTTAAGGCGATTAAAAAGTCTTGAAGATTTAAATATTACTTTTACTCACTTCTTTGTTGACGAGTATCAAGACATTGACCCGGCGCAAGTAAGAGTTCTTAAATCACTTGTAAGACCAAATAAATTTCTCTTAGCAGTGGGGGACAAAGAACAAAGCATTTATCAATTTCGTGGTTCTGATTATGAGGCTATCGATCGATTTAATTCAGACTTTGGAAACAGTAAAAAAATTGAGCTTATGAAAAATTATCGTCAGATTAATCCACTAGATTTGAATGTTTACACATTTGATTCAATGAATTCTCAAAGTTTTCATATCGCAAATGAAATAAGAAGGTTTAAACAAGAAAATCCTGAATCCAATTGGTCAGATATTTTAGTTATTGTTAGAAACTCCAATTCCATAAATGCTATAAATCGTGCTTTAACAAATTTTGCAATTCCGGTTAATCTGCAAGCAGAAGATTTACCTTTATCCCAAGACCCTGCAGCACGAGTCATACTTGATTGCTTGAGTATTGCAGGGCAATTGGCCTTAGGAAATCTAAATCCAGGAAATAGCGAAGTGGTATTGGATTTACTCAAAGGACCTTTGATCAATGCATCACCTTTTGAGCTGAGGGAAACGTCTCGACTTCTTAGAAAAAGATCGAGAGAAAATAATGAGTCCCCCTTAAATTCAGATCAAGCTTTATATAAAGCAGTTATTGATCCCACTTATTTATTAGAGATTACAAGTGAAATTTCTCAAGCAGTTAGAAAACTTGGTGCTATTTTATTTTCAGCGGCAGATTTAATAAAAAGTAAAGCACGTGTAGAAGTTGCGATGTGGAACATTTGGAATTTAGAAATAAGTGAAAAATATAAAAAAATTTTTGATGTTCAAGATTCTGAATATAAGTGGAGTGAAACGCTTAAGATTAATGCTTTAAGAGGAGGTATTGAGGGAAGAAAAGCAGACAAGGACCTGGATTCAATACTTGCACTTTTTGATGCAGCATCTAGAGATGATGAACGAACTTTAGGTACTAGAGGAGTGCTTAACTTCTTGAGTGATTTAGGAATGCAAGCGTTTCAGGCTGAGACTTTGGCGCAAAAACCCATTGAAGATGATCGTGTTCAAATTGTTACAGCGCATAAATCAAAAGGTCTTGAAGCAAGATTTGTCATTATCCCTGATGTTCAAGCAGATCAGTGGCCTTCAGCCAAGTTGAGAAATAATTTATTAGAAGTCGAAAGATTGGGTTTTGAAACAGTTGTAAGGTCTCCAAGTAGAAATGAAATAATTGCTGAGGATATAAGACTTTTTGAGGTTGCTAAATCTAGAAGTAGTCAAAAATTGCTTATAAGTGCTGTAAAAAGTGAATTTTCTGACAGTGGTGAACCTTCTTCATTAATAACAAAAATATTGAATAGAGAAGTTGTTCACATTTCTGGTTTTCCCACCAAAGCACTTTCCCTCAATTCACTCGTTGCAGAGTTGAGAAAAACTGGTCAAAGTGATGAAACCGATCTTAATTTTAAAAAAGCTATTGCGAAAAGATTAAATAAACTTCGTAACACCAAAGACGCATTTGGACGAGATATAAGTCAATCGGCTAATCCTGAAAATTGGTGGGCAACTTACAAACCTTCTCCTAGCGAAGTCAAATTAGCAATTGATGATAATCCGATTTCACTTTCAGGATCTGGATTAGCTACGTTGAGAGATTGTGGATTGAAATGGTTTTTAGAGAAAAAAGCGGGAGCAAACATTCCTCGCCAAAATGCCGCAAGTATTGGTTCCATAGTTCACGCTTTGGCCCAAGGATTAAGTGAGGGAGAAATTGAACCTAATTTTGAGGCTCTAAAAGAAAAATTAGATTTGATCTGGCCGCAATTAACCTTTGATACAACTTGGCTTAATGATCGATTTTATGATGAAACTTTAGAAATAATAACGAATTTACTTTCATGGCACCTAAAAAGAGAGAATAGAAAAATAATTGGATCAGAGGTGCAATTTAGTTTAACCATGGCAATAGATGAAAGTAATCCATTAGATCAAGTCAAAATTAGTGGCTACATAGATAGATTAGAGGCAGAAGTTGAAGATACAAAAAAACTTCACATTATAGATTTCAAGACATCAAAAGACACCTTAAGTAAAGAACAAGCTCAAAAAGATCCTCAATTAGGAGTTTATCGATTAGCTGTAGCACAAAAAGCACTCAAGATTGAAGTTGATCCTGCAGCAATTGATGCCAGCGCCAGTCTCGTGTATTTAAAGCACATGCAAAAAAATGGACTTAAAGAGTTAGAAGCTGACAATATAGATGAAAATGGAATTTTTGAAATTCTCAAAGATTCATTCAAGAAAATTAAATCCGAAAATTTCAGTGCAAAAGTTTCACCCCTATGCAGAACTTGTCAATTTGCCAGAATGTGTCCTGCACAACCTGAGGGTAAGGCGATAGTTGAATGAAGTCTTTATCCAAAATGAATTTAACTCCTGAACAAATTAAAGCAATCACGGCCCCGCTAGAGCCTGCACTCGTAATTGCTGGAGCTGGAACTGGGAAAACAAGTGTCATGGCAGAAAGAGTGTTATGGCTTATCGAAGATGCCAAAATTGAACCTGAGGAAATATTAGGGCTCACCTTTACAAATAAAGCTGCACTTGAACTTAAATCAAGAATCAGAGAAACCATTAATAAAAGTGAGAAATTTATAAACACATTTGAGACAAGTGAACCAAATGTAGCGACCTATCACTCATTTGCACTACAAGTTTTAAATGATTATGGGCTCCTTATTGGAGTGGAGTCAGATTTAAAACCTGTTAATGAAACTACGCGAGCTACACTTGCCTACAAAACTGTATTAAATACAAAATCAAATCTTAGCAATCTAGAAAAATCTCCACGATATATCGCCAAACAGTTGCTACTTCTGGATAACCAGATGGCAGAACATGACTTAAAAATTGAAAAATTACAGGAGCATTCAGAAAAAATACTTGCTCAAATTGCAGTTACACGAACACGCAAAAATTTAAGAGAACTTGAGACCGTAACTCTAGCCCGTATGCAATTAGCAGTGCTAGTTGAAGAATTTAGAGAGTTGAAAAGGGAAGAAGGAATTGTAGATTTTGCAGACCAAATGAGATTTACCTTACAACTAGTTAGAAATAACCCAGATGTAGTTGTGCAATTAAGAAATCAATATAAAGCGGTATTACTTGATGAATATCAAGATACTTCTGTAATTCAACGTTTAATTCTTACGGAAATATTTGGACAAGCACATCCTGTGACAGCAGTAGGCGATCCATTACAAGCAATTTATGGGTGGAGAGGTGCATCTGTTTCAAACATTGATAACTTCACGCAACATTTTCCTGGGGAAGATAGAGAGCCTTCAAAAAAATATCCTTTAACAGCTAACTTTCGAAGTGGCCAAAAAATTCTTAATCACGCAAACCAGGTTTCAAAAGACTTACGAGACATCCATGTTGCAATTGATTCTTTAGTGGCGGGGAAGACTTCAAATAGCGAAGTAAAACTTGGCTTACATTTGACATGGGAAGAGGAAATTGAAGATATAACAAACCAAATTCAGAATTTGGTAAAAAATGAATCTATAAACCCTGAAAAAATTGCTGTGCTGAGTAGAAACGGCAAAGAGCTTCTTCCTATCTACGATTTATTGATAAAGAAAGGAATTCCTGCAACTTTTTCTGGGAAAAGAGATCTAATTGATGTTCCGGAAGTGAGTGAAGCACTTGCTTACTTGCGACTTCTTGATGATCCAACCCATAATCCTTCTCTTGTCAGAATTCTTGCAGGGCCAAGATTTGAAATTGATCCAAGAGATTTAGCCTTATTATCCTTACGAGCTAATGAATTAGTAAAAGATCAAAAAATTGAAAAAAAAGATAAAACTTTTGAACAAAGTTTATTGCAATCTATTGACGGTACAGATGTTGCAGAGTTAGCTGTTCTTGCTGATGCTCTTAATAATCCTGGTGAGAGTAAATACGGGGAAGGAGTCAAAGATAAATTTAAAAAATTAAGACTTGAATTAGAGAATCTACGAAAACATATTACAGAACCTTTGGGCGATATTATTTATCGCATTATTAATCAAACAGGTTTACTAATTGAAATTTTGTCTAGCAATCAAATGATGTCTGAAAGTCGATATGAAGCTTTAATGAGTTTGCAAGATTTAGCTGAATCTTTTGATCAAGGCTCACCTCACGGGGTCGTCAGAGAATTTTTGGCTTGGCTTGATGAAGCAGATGAACTCGAAAGCACAATTGAATTTTCTCCAACTCCGATGAAAAATGCAGTTTCTTTAATGACTATTCATGGAGCAAAAGGATTGGAGTTTCCTGTTGTATTTATTCCAGCAGTTTCTGAGAATGTATTTCCAAATAACAGAAGTTCTCTTTGGTTAAAAAAACCTGAATTAATTCCATATGAATTAAGAGCAGATTCAAGTTCTCTACCTAGTGGTTTTCAAACAGAATCTAAAGCATTTGATTCATACGTTGAGAGTTGTAAAGCGCATGCTGAATTGGAAGAAAGACGATTAATGTATGTAGCTTTAACTCGAGCAGAAAGTGAATTATATGTTTCAAGTCACTGGTGGGGACCTACTCAGAAAAAAGTCAGAGGTCCTTCCACATATTTTCTGCAACTAAAGGAGATAGTTGAACAAGGGCATGGAGAAATTTTATCTTGGGTGGAAAATACTCTTGAAGAAAATCCAACACTAAATCAACAATCTCTAACTATTTGGCCTCAACCAGGTAATGAAATTGCTAGAAAAAATAGATTAGAATTTGCTCATTTAGTTGAAAACCAAATTGATTTTGATGAATCTAGCCTTACATTTTCTCAAAAATCACAATTAGAGAATTGGGACAAAGATATAGACTCATTAATTTCAGAATTAACAAGTGAAAAATTAATAAGAAAAAGTGTGGCGATACCCGATACTCTCAATGTCACAAAAACAATTAAGTTAATGCGTGATCCTGATGAGTTTGCAAAACAATTAGTAAGGCCTATGCCTACAAAGCCAATTGATCAAGCACGAAGGGGTACACAATTCCATTTTTGGATCGAGAAGCATTTTGCTATGCCTGCTTTATTAGATTCTTTAGATTTACCTGGTGCCGCTGATGAGAAGTTAATCTCAGATGATCAATTAGAAACAATGAAGAATGCATTTCTATCTTCTGCCTGGGCGAACAAGAAACCACTTGCGCTTGAATGGCCATTTGATATTTCTATTGGTGGAAGATCCTTAAGAGGAAGAATCGATGCGATTTTTGAAACTGACAAAGGAATTGAATTAATTGATTGGAAAACAGGCACCGTTGGAAAATCAGATGAGTTACAACTTGCTTGGTATCGATTTGCATGGTGGAAAATGACTGGAACCCCTTTAGAAAAAATCGCTGCCGCTTTTGTTTATGTGCCAAGCATGGAAATTTCTAGACCCAAAGAATTACTTGATCCAAAGATTTTGCTTGAGAGCATTTCGGGCTAACTTGTGCTCTATTTTGTGCTCAGTAAGAGGTTCGTGAGAGGATGAATACATGGCCCAATTAACAATGTATTCCACCCAATGGTGTGGCTATTGCCAGAGATTAAAAGCACAATTAGGACGAGAAGGAATTACTTATACCGAAATTGATATCGAACACGATGCTGAAGCTGCAGCGCTTGTTGAGAAAGTAAACGGTGGAAACAGAACAGTTCCAACCGTTGTTTACGAGGATGGCACGGCAGTAACAAATCCGTCATTGGGACAGGTGAAAGAGAAGCTAGGTTTATAAATGCCTGGCCAACGCCAAACACTTGAATCTTTAGATGTTGCGCAACGAGCTGTTGTTGAAGCATTAGAAGGACCAGTTGTTATTTATGCAGGTGCTGGAAGCGGAAAAACTCGGGCAATTACACATCGAATTGCCCATGGATGCAACGAAAAAATTTATGATCCGCAAAAAGTATTGGCACTAACTTTTACTACTCGAGCCGCTGATGAAATGGCACTTCGTCTTGCATCGCTTGGAATAAGAAACGTTGCAACAAGAACATTTCACTCTGCAGCTTTACGACAATTAAAATATTTTTGGCCAAAAGCAATTGGCGGAGAAATACCTAAAGTTATTGAAAATAAATTTAAAGTACTTGCTACTGCTTTAGAAAAAACAAATTTAGGAAATTCAAAAAGTTCAACTAGAGAATATCTGTCAATTATTGAAAATGCCAAGACAAATCGACTCGATCCTGATGCGCTTGAAAATCCAGATCACGCAACAGCATATCAAGCCTATATTGAATTTACTGATAAAAATAACTTAATCGATTTTGAAGATGTTCTACTTTTATTAGTTGCAGTTTTAGAAGATAGTGAAGATCTAGCTGATGAAGTACATCAAAATTATCATTGGTTTACAATAGATGAGTATCAGGACGTCAACCCTTTACAACAAAGACTTTTGGAACTTTGGCTTGGAGAAAATCGAAACATTTGTGTTGTAGGAGATTCTGCTCAAACAATTTACACTTTTGCCGGAGCCTCTAGTAAACCATTAGAAAATTTCACAAAAAAATATGAGGATGCCGCGGTTTTCAGACTCAATCGAAATTACCGATCCAAACCTGAAATTCTTGATTATGCAAACAAACTTTTAGCTCAAATGCCACCATCAAATGCAAGTGTGGGTTCTCTAATGGCGACTAAAGAAAATGGAGCAAAAGTTGAAGTTGTTCCGTTCGCCGATGACACTTCTGAATCAGAGTGGATTGCGCAAAGCATTGTTGATCTACTTCAAGGTGGACAAAAAGAAACCGAAATCGTTGTGTTGGCACGAATTAATTCCCAATTAGAACTAGTTGCTGCTGCGCTTGAAGATCGAGGTGTCGATTATTTGTTGCAAACAGGTGAAAGATACAACCTCAAAAATAGATTAGAACCCAAAATTTCATTAGCAACAATTCATGCAACTAAAGGATTAGAGTGGTCAAATGTCTTCATAATGGGGGCAAGTGATGGATTTTTGCCTTACGTTCAAGCTGATTCCGAAGAAGAGATTGCTGAAGAACTTCGCCTTTTTTATGTGGCTGTGACTAGAGCCAAGGAAAAATTATTTATAACTTGGGCTAGAAGTCGAGATGGTGGGGGAAAAGAAAGAATCAAATCAAGATTTCTCACAAAAATAGATTCTGATCAATCAATAAAAGGAAATGATGAAACGCAATTTGCACCTGCAAAAGAAAGACAGATTTATAAAAAAGAGTTAATGCGTTGTTCCACGTGCGATAAAGCTTTAGTCAGCGGAACTGAACTTATTTTGCAAAGATGCAAACTTTGCCCAAGCAATACTCCTAGAGAATATTTAGATGCAGCTCTAAATTGGAGAGCAGAGCAGGCAATAGTTGAATCAATTCCTGGATTTTTGGTTTTAAGTGATGCATCCCTTGAAGCTTTTGTTGATGCACTTTACTCAGCTAAATCCGAAGAGGAATGTATAACAATTCCTGGCGTTGGGGTAGAAAAATGTGCAAAATATTATGAGGAACTTTCAACAGTATTGGCTGCAGTAAAGCCTGAAGACCTTAAACTTATTGACTTAAAGTAGCAAATGACGATTTGTGGATAACTTTTATTAAAATTCGGAAAATATGTTCTAATCCTTAATACCGTTAATTAAGGAGAAAATTGAGACTCGTATTAAATCCAGAAATTGACATACTTTGGCGCGATAAAACGACCTTACAGGTAAGACATCCTGATGGATCAAACAGCACAATTTCTGATTTACCGCCTGACATGAAGTTGATTATTAGTAGCTGCACAGGAATTATAAATATAAATGATATTTTAACGGATTTAAACATAGATGAAAGAATTCATGAAGATATAAATTTAGCTCTTCGATTCTTAATTGATAATCAAATTTTGATAAATCAATCACATCTATACGCTCAAGAAGAAAAATTACATAAAAGCTATGTTCAGATTATTGGTATAAACACTTTTGCATTTCAGATAGGAAATCTTCTAGCCTCAGCGGGTATCGGAAGAATCGTTTTTGAAACTTTAAATAAAAAACAAACAGAAGTAACTCTTGGCGATGTTAATGTTTTAGGCCCACGAGCAAAAGAAATTGGTACGTCTCTTAACAAAAGTTTGAGAGATTCTCTTTTGAATATGGGAACAAGGTTTGAGAAGCCAAATAAACCTCAAAACCCAGATCTTGTAATAATTTGCGAAGAAACAGAATCGTTTGAAATAAATCAATTAATGATCAACCGAATACCCCATGTGTTTATAGGAAAAACTGGTGAGCAGATAAATGTAGGACCATTTGTCCTACCAGGTGTTGAAACTTGTCAAAATTGCCTACAAATAAATTCCCTGAAAAGGAATTTATTTATTTTCCCACTAGAGAAGAGAAAAAAGAAAGCAAGACAAATTGATAAGAATCCGACATTAACTACATTGGCTTCTTCACTTTTAGCAACTAATTGCATTTCATTTCTAAGTGGAGAATCGAGGAATACTGGTCCTAGTTTGTTGAATATGGTTTGTGATTTAGATGCAAATGGTCCAACAATTATTTTTCGAAAACTTCAACCAAATCCTCAGTGTGGATGCAGGTGGGAAGCTGCGTAATAAAGCAAATTGCCCTTGATTTAATTTCTTAAATCAAGGGCAATGAAGACGTCTGCTGTCTTTAGGCTTTGCCGAGGATGCGGGTCACCTTGGTGCCGCAGGTTGGGCAAATTCCTTTGGCCATGCGACGGCCATTAGTTTCGTGTACTTCACCAGTGAACTCGCGCTTAGCTTTGCACTTAACGCAGTACGCTTCGCCTGTGTATGACTCTCCGGCCATGTGTCCTCCTTGCGATCGCGAGGGATTCTTCCCACGCACCCTCAACCCTAGGCGCACGAAGGGCTTGTGAGGGCGGATTTGAGCGTGCCACGCCGGGATTTTGAGCACAAATCCCTCACAAATAAACCATTGTTACTGGAGTGACTAAAAAAGTGAAACCGCCAGGTTTCACTCACTGATCAGACTTATGCACTTTCCCCAGATACATAAATTGAATTTGAGTGAACCTAGCGGTGTCAGTAGTGAAAAGTTATGTCATAAGGGGGACAAGCGTCAAACGTGCTTGTTGATGAAGTTGTGGATTAACTGTTCACTCTGTGGGTAAATGAGTTCATAAGTTGGGGATAAATCTGTGGGTAAGAAATTGTTAAAAATCAAATCAAGGCTCTGAAGTGCAGTTTTACTCGAGTGTGTTTGTGGATAAAAAATAGTTTTGGCATCTAGCGTTTAAGTCATGCCTAAAGCTATGAATTTGCCTCCCAATGTGGAAGTTAGGCGTTCCAATAAAAGAAGGCGAACAGTTTCGGCTGCACGCGAAGGAAACAAGACTGTTTTGAATGTTCCATTACGAATGAGCATTGCTGAAATTGAGCAGATTGCTCATGATTTGATCACGAGAATGAATGACCGTGATCCTCGTGCATATTTTTCAGATGAAGAGTTATTTAAACGTGCACAAGAACTATCAGAACAGTATTTGTTTTCTCAAGCAGATCCTAAATCGGTTTCTTGGTCCGGTCGATTAACTTCCACTTGGGGAATTTGCACACCACTTGAAGGAGTAATAAAAATAACTTCTCGATTACAAGGTATGCCCCAATATGTTTTGGATTATGTTTTATTGCATGAATTAGTTCATTTAGTTGTTAATGATCATGGAAAGGATTTTGATGCCTTTATGAAAACTTTTGAAAAAAAAGAAAGAGCAGAAGGTTATTTGGACGCGTTAGATGAGTTGCCATCATCTGTTTGGTCGTCTGGTTCTTTAGGAGCAGCCCCAGCAGAATCGAGTGCCGAAATATCTAGAGGAGCTTGAATTCTGTTAAAGAATTCAGGGTCTTGTAAATCTTCAATACTTGGTAATAAATCAGGATGACTCCATAAACTATCTCTAACATTTGTTCCAAAAGTTAAGGTTTGTTTATTCCAAAAATTTGCAGCTTCTCTAATTAATTTAGGTCTTAGTTCTAATCCAATTAAGGCGCCAAAAGTTTTTTCAGCTGGACCACCTTCGGCTCTACGTCGAATCATTGCTTCTTGCAATGCAGACACTGCAGGCAATCTTCCCGTGGCAGCGATATTTACAACTTCATAAATCCATCCTTCAATTAAAGCCAAGAGTCTTTCAGTTCTAATCAAGGCATTTTTTTGAGATTCACTCAACTGGGCATCAAATAAACCACCGGCTAAAGCTTCTTGTATTGCTTCTGGATTAGTTGGATCAATTTGTCCCATAACTTCACTTATTTTGTTGTTATCAACACTTATCTGGGAAGAAAATTCTTCTATGGCGCCTAATAGGGTTGGAGCAAGCCAGGAAACACTTGAAAATAATCTTGAAGCTGCTGATTCTCTTAAAGCAATAAAGGCAATTATTTCTGATTCATTCACCTCTAATCCCTTTGCAAATTCTTTAATGTTTCGCGGAATTAAAGCAGGAGTAGTTGTGTCCCCTAAAGGAATACCAATATCTGTTAAACAAAGAACTTCACTTGAAAGTGCAGCTAGTCCATTACTGATTTGCATAGAAAACATTGCAGCAGACATTGGTTTTAACGCATCAAGTAAAGGTTTAAGCATTTCTTTTTGAGATTCATCTACACCCGGAAGATTAGGTAAAGTATTTGACATTGAATTTTGCACTCTTTGAGCAACCGGATCAACTATTTTTTGCCAGGTGGAAACTGTCGCCTCAATCCATTCGCTTCGGCACCAAGCTTTGCTTGCAGTTGAAGCTGCAGGAACTGTTGTTACGCCATTTAGCCAAGTTTGAGCCAATTGCACATTTGTATTTACTTCTTTAATTTCAGAATCACTAACACTTGGATCACCTGCTTGGACAACATTTGTGCGAGCCATGTTCACAGCAGCAGCCCAACCAACGGGAGCATTTCCTGCGCCTTGCATCATTTGTCCCAGTTGGCTTAATAGTTTGCCAATTTCTGATGGATCCATGAGACACCTCACAATTACTTAAGCAATGCGAATACTTAAGTATCTCGCGGAGGGTCGTAGTGTTGATGTATGCAGGTACTTCTTTGGCTTCTGATCCCAGTTATGGCAGGACTTTTAGCCACGATTTATTTGGCTATCAAATATCGGCCATCAAGGCCAGCCAATGCTCACAAAGGAATGTCAGGCTTGGCTGAATTTAGAGATGCCATGAATAGACCCATTCCAAGAGAAAATGAAACAAAAAATAAAAAATAAAAATAAAGCTAATTTGAAGCCGATTAAAAAAATATTTCCTACTTTAGTAATCACATTTTTATTATTAGCCTTACTTTTGATCCCTGTTCCTTACATTAAAATCGCCCCGGGTCCGTTATTTAATACCGTTGGAATTGAAATGGATAAGGAAGTAATCACCATTATTGGTGCAAAAACTTATGAATCAAAAGGGGAATTAAATTTCACCACTGTTTCTGAGACTGGCGGACCATTTGGAAGATTAGTTTTAATTGATGCAATTTCAGCATGGCTCGATCCAACTCAAGCTGTTGTACCAACCAGAGATCTTTATCCAGAAATAGTTGATCCAGAAGTAATAAAAAAGGAAAACGAAAGAGCTTTTTCTGGATCTCAAACAGATGCAATTGCAGCAGCTTTAAAGTATTTAAATATTCCGGTTGAAATTAGTGTGGTCGTTGACAGTGTTGTAGTTGATTCACCAAGTGATGGATTAATTGAACCTGGAGATGTAGTTATAAGTGTTGATGATCAGCCAGTCAAAATCGCAAGTGATGTTGTTAAATATGTGCAAATTCATAAGCCTCAAGAAAAAATAAGGTTAAAGATTTCTCGTAATAAGAATATAAAAGAGGTAATTGTTACTGGAGCAGAATTAAAAACTGATAAATCTAAAGCTTCAATTGGAATTTCAATTGGACCAGGAATTGATCCTCCTTATGATTTTAAATTCGGAGTAGCAGAGGTTGGTGGACCTAGCGCAGGATTGATGTTGACTTTAGGAATTATTGATGAATTAACCGAAAAGGATTTGACTGCAGGAGAAGTTATTGCAGGCACAGGAACAATTAATTACCTAGGAGAAGTAGGACCTATTGGTGGAATTAGGCAAAAACTTGAAGGAGCAAAAGACTCTGGAACCGACTTATTTTTAGCACCAATAGATAACTGTGATGAAATCTCAAGTGATAAATATAAAAACATGCCAGTTGTTGCAGTTGCTAATCTTTCTGAAGCTATCAATGCGATTGAAACATTCACCAAGAGCGGGAATATACAAGGTTTAAGAACCTGCGGTTAAGTCAAAAAATGTCGCCTTTTCTCTCACAATTTAGCCCCGATTGGACGAAGTTGTCCTTATTTCGTATTGTCGAAATATGACCTTTCCGCGACCAGATTTTACATTCAATCGCCCTAAGGGTAAAAATTCATATTTATTAATTTCTCTTGGAGCATTGGTTTTTGCACTTTTAAGTTTGTCTGGTTATTACACAGATTGGCTTTGGTATAAATCAGTAAAAGCTCAAGAAGTGTATGCAACGGTTTTGGCTTGGCGAATAGGTTTATTTATTTTCTTTGCAGCTTTAACCGGATTTATTATTTGGTTAAACGTTCATCTTGCTTACAAATACAGACCAATGTATGCATCGGTTACTCCTGATCAACTTTCCTTACAGCGATACAGAGAAGCTCTTGATCCAATTAGGAAAACAGTTTTCATAATTGGACCTATCCTTTTGGGTTTTCTTGCAGGTGGCTCAGCATCTGCAGAGTGGAAAAACTGGATTCAAAGATTAAATTCTGTTTCATTTGGGGTCAAAGATCCGCAATTTGGGATAGACATTAGTTTTTTCATTTTTGATTATCCCTTATACAGAAATTTAGTGACTTTTGGAATCAGCACAATTATTCTTTCGGGACTTGCAAGTGGAATTATCCATTACATTTACGGCGGCATAACATTACAGTCACCCAATCAAAAAGCGACAAAATTTGCCCAATCTCAGATGTCAATATTGATTGCGCTACTTTTTGTATTGAAAGCATTTGCATATTGGCTAGATAGATTTGGTTTAGCGTTAAAACAAGACTCATTACTAGTTGGTTTAAAATATGCTGATGTAAATGCAGTATTACCTGCTAAATCTTTGATGATGTATTTATCGTTAATTGTTGCAATTTTATTCATAATTAATGCGTTCAGAAGGCAATGGTTTATTCCAAATATTGGTATAGGTGCATTACTTGTTACTGGAATATTAATTGGCGGAGTTTATACAACAGTTATTCAACAATTTGTAGTCAAACCTAGCGAAGCCGACAAAGAAGCTCCATATATCCAAAGGTCTATTGAATCAACAAGATCTGCATACGGAATTGCAAATGTGGAAATAACTGACTACGCAGCAAGTGCTGTTCCTAATCCTGAAATTATTGCTCAACAAGCTGGAACAATAGAAAAAATTAGAGTGATGGATCCAGCATTGCTTTCACCAACATTTAATCAATTACAGCAAATTCGAGGTTTCTATAGTTTTGCTGACACCCTTGATATTGACAGATATTCAGTTGATGGAACCAATCAAGGAACGATAATTGCTGCTCGTGAAATCAATCTGGCAGGAATTCCAAGTGCTCAAAGAAATTGGATTAATTCACACTTAGTTTATACACACGGCTTTGGTGTTGTAACTGCAAAAGATAACGCTGTTCGAATTGACGGAGAACCAGATTTCACAACAAGTGATATACCAACAAAAGGATCATTAAAAATTGATGAACCTAGAATTTATTTTGGTGAAAATTCACCAACTTATTCAATTGTTGGCGGAGCAGCTGGAAGTGAACCAAGAGAATTAGATTACCCAGATGATACAAGTGCAAACGGTCAAGCCAATAACACATATTCAGGAACTGGTGGAGTTTCAATTGGAAACTTTTTCAATAGAGCTTTATACGCCTTGAAATATCAAGAAATAAATATTATTCTTTCAAACTTAGTTAATAATGATTCTAAAGTTTTGTATTACAGGGACCCAGCAGAACGAGTTCAAAGAATTGCGCCTTGGTTAACTCTTGATGGCGACCCATATCCAGCAATTATTGGCGGCAAAATTGTATGGATTCTTGATGGTTACACCTCAACAAATTTTTATCCATATTCCACTAGAACAAGTTTGGATTCCGCCACCGCAGATTCAGTAAATCAAACTTCAACCGCATTAAGAGCTCAAGCAGCAACTTCGATTAATTATGTTAGAAATTCTGTCAAGGCAACTGTTGATGCATACGATGGCACGGTTTCAATTTATGCTTGGGATGAATCAGAACCAATTCTTAAATCATGGGCCAAAGCATTTCCAGGAACAGTGAAACCTCTTTCAGAAATGCCTGCAGAAGTTGTTGACCACGTTAGATATCCAGAAGATTTATTTAAAATTCAAAGAGAAATATTAAGTAAATACCACGTGAAAGACGCAGGAGCTTTTTACGGAGGTCAAGACTTTTGGGTTATTCCAAATGACCCAACCAGGCCAGGAGTGCAAAGTTCTCAACCTCCTTACTATTTGCAATTACAAATGCCTGGAGACGCCCAACCAATATTTTCATTGACAACAACTTTTGCGCCAACAAGACGTCAAACACTTGCTTCGTTCATGTCAGTTTCAAGTGATCCAAAAAATGATTATGGAAAAATTAGAGTTCTTCAACTACCAAGAAATACAACGATTCCTGGACCAACTCAGGTTCAAAATAATTTTGAATCAGACCCTGATGTAAGCGCACTACTTTCATTACTACGTAGAGGTGGATCTGAAGTAGAACTTGGGAATCTTTTGTCACTGCCAATCGGCGGGGGATTACTTTACGTAGAACCAGTTTACGTTAGAGCAACAGCTGGAGATAGCTATCCATTATTGAGAAAAGTTTTGGCATCATTTGGACCAAATGTAGTGTTCGAAGACAATATTCAAGATGCAATTACAGCACTTTTTGGCACAGCAACAGGTTCAACACAATTGCCTAATGATCAAGAAACTGAAACTTCACCTGAACCACAAATTCCAAGTGAAACCGGAAATGCTGAAACAGATTTGGCAAATGCAATTAGTGATATGCAAAAAGCTGTTGCTGATGGCAAAAAAGCCTTAGCTAATGGAGATTTCACAGCATACGGAAAAGCACAAAAAGAACTCGAAGACGCTTTAGAAAGAGCACTTGATGCACAAAAAAGACTAAATTCAACAAATCCAATTGAAATTACACCTGCAAATTTTGTGCGCTAGATAGCGCAAGTTTTCGTAGATTTGCCCTTAGTTTAAGATTGAAAGAACCAACGCGGGGTGGAGCAGCTCGGTAGCTCGCTGGGCTCATAACCCAGAGGTCATAGGTTCAAATCCTGTCCCCGCTACCAAAATAATTGAAGACCGGAAAATAAACCGGTCTTCTTTTTTTTGCACTAAATACGATAAGCGTAGAGTAGAGCTATGAGTGAAAATGTTGGAAAGTTTGAAAAAAAGAAACTAGGTAAAATTTTCCTCACAGCCCCAGGCCCAACAACTAAACAAATGTTTTCTCAATTGTTGAGAGCAAGAAAAGATCCTGCCGGTTTTCTCGTCGACATGAGAAAAAAATACGGAAATGTTGTTCAATTTCCGTTACCAATTTTGCCTGTTTATTTAGTTACTCATCCAAATGATGTAGATCGCGTCATGAGAGTTAATTCCAAAAATTATGGGAAACGAACAATTCAGTATGAAAATTTAGCTTTGGTTACAGGCGATGGATTACTTGCCGCTGACACAGAAACTTGGAAGCGACAAAGAAAATTGATTCAACCCGCTTTTCATCATGAAGCGATTATGCGCGTTGGTCCTGACACTGTTGTTGTAACAGACAGGATGTTAGAAAAATGGGACAAATTATCAAACAACACAGTTATTGATGTTGATGATGACATGATGCATGCTGCGTTAGAGATAGTTGGACGATCTCTTTTTGGTACTGACCTTGCTGGAGATGTTGAGAAAACGGCACAAGCTACCTTAGATGCGTTAGACATAATTGTTGCAAGAGCTCGAACTCCGATTACATTTCCTAAATGGATACCCACTCCAAATAATCGAAAACTCGCTAAAGCATTAAAGCAATTAGATGGTGCAGTGCAAAGAATTTTAGATGAAAGAAAAAAAGTTACAGCCGTACCAGGTGTTGATCGACAAGTTGACATGCTGGATCTTTTATTAGCAGCACACGACGAAGACGGTGGTTTAAATAGTAAAGAATTAAGAGACCAGATAGTCACATTTATAGTTGCAGGGCATGAAACGGTTGCAAGTTCCCTAACTTGGACATGGTGGCTTTTAGGTTCTCACCCGGATGTGCAAAAGAAATTACAAAAAGAAGTTGATGAAGTTCTACAAGGTAGAGCACCTGGGGTAAAAGATTTGGACAAACTTCCCTACACAAAAGCAATCGTCGATGAAGCGCTAAGAGTATTTCCTCCAGGATGGGTTGTGAGTCGAAGATCATTAGAGAAAGACGAACTTGGTGGTTTTGAAATTCCAGAGAAGTCAGTTGTCATAATTTCACCTTGGGCTACACATAGACACCCTGAATCATGGAATAACGCTGAGAAATTTGATCCAAATAGATTTTTGCCAGATGCACCAACTCCGCCAAAAGGAACTTATTTACCTTTTGGAATCGGTCCTAGAATGTGCATTGGAAAAGATTTTGCAATTCTAGAAAGTGTTTTAATGATTGCAAGAATTGCACAAAAGTGGTCTCTTAGCCCAGCTGGTGGAGAACCAGTTCCAAGAGCACTAGTGATGGTTCGCCCTGCAGGCGGTTTGCCAATGTATTTGAACAGGAGAAGTTAATTAAATAATTTAATTGTTTGATCATGCAGTAAACCATTAGTTGTGACCATGCTTTTTTCAACCAATGAATTACCTCCACTTAATGATGTGACATTTCCTCCAGCTTCTTTAATTATTGGAATTAATGCGGCCATATCCCAAATTGCTAGAGAAGGTTCAATAGACATATCAAGAGAACCTTCTGCAACCATCATGTGAATTATAAAGTCCCCAAAACCTCTGGCGCGCCAAACTTTTTTTAGAAGTTTTTCAAATTCTTTTTCCTGATTTGGGATTGCCCAATTATCCTGACTTGAATAACCTAAATAAGCATCTTCTAATTTTGAAACTTTTGAAACTTGTAGTTTTCTTTCACTCTGAAATGAATTAGTTTTTGTTTGCAAAAATGAACCTAATCCTGTTGCCCCAAACCACCTGCGTCCAATGGCTGGAGCAGAAACCATCCCAGTTGTCATCTCACCATTTACCCTTAAACCAATTAATGTTCCCCAAAAAGGAACACCTCTGACAAAGTTTTTTGTTCCATCTATTGGATCTAAAATCCATTCGCGATCTCCGCTACCTTCGTGACCGAATTCTTCACCAATTATTGAGTCGGAAGGAGAGTGTTTACTGATGAGTTTTCGTAGTTCTTCCTCCACACTTTTGTCAGCGTCGCTAACTGGTGTTAAGTCAGGTTTTGTTTCAATTTTTAAATCCAGCGCACCAAATCGAGCCATGGAAATTTTGTCTGCCGCATTGGCAAGTTGATGTGTAAATTCTAAGTCTTGAGCGCTCATTTAAATCTGATTCTATCCCTCAGAACTTTCCAAAGAAACTAACAATCTGCGAAAGGAATCCAGCCTCGGTAAAAGTGCAGGATTCTCAAAAGCCATTGTTTCAATTGCACAACTTGTGTCTTGATGAGAACATCCTTTTTTACATCTAGTTGTTGCTTCAACTAGGTCTGGAAAACCTGCCAAAATTTCATCTGCGGTTGCGTGCGCGAGTCCAAAAGACCTAATCCCTGGAGTGTCAATTATCCAGGTTGATTCATTTACTCTTAGTGCAAAAGCTGAAGTTGATGTGTGTTTGCCTTGGCCTGTTACATCGTTAACTTCACCAGTTCTTCTTTGGGCATCTGGAACGAGTCTGTTTACTAACGTTGATTTTCCAACTCCAGAAGGTCCAATTAAGACAGTAGTTTTATCTTCAATTACATCCAATAATTCTGAGAGTGATGCGGATTTATTTATTGAAAAAACTGGAATATCTAAAGATTGATACATATCTGAAAGTTTTTTTGATGATTCTATGTCGGTTTTAGTTGCAATGATTATAGGTTGTGCATTAGCTAGTCGAGATGCAATTATTGTTCTGTCAATTAATCTTGGGTTTGGCTCTGGGTCTGCAGTTGCAACGACAATCGCGACTATGTCAATATTGGCAACAAGAGCCCTTTCACTTGATTCAGAATCATCTGCACTTTTTTGTAAAGAATTTCGTCGTTCATTTACTTTGACAATTCGTGCCATATTTTCAGGATTATTTGTATTAATACCTACCATCTCAACACGATCTCCAACTACGACACCTTTACGTCCAAGTTCTCTAGATTTGATGGCATAAATGTCTATTTCATCAGGATCACTTAAATGAACTGTGAACCTTCCTCGATCAACCGTTATTACCAAACCTGTAACAGAATGTTCAAATTTTGGACGATCTTTAGATCTGGGTCTGGATTTATGTTTTCCAGGACGAGAACGAAAGTCGTCCTCGTCATAATCTTGCAAATTATTCACACACTCACCAATGAAGTCCACATTTTTTCAAAATTTGGAAGAGTTTTTGAAGTAGTAGCAATATCGTCAACTTCTATACCTGGGGTAACTAATCCGATAACGGCTCCAGCTGTTGCCATTCGATGATCATCAAATGCTTTCCACAGTCCTGATTTTAATTTTCTAGGGTTGATAGTTAATCCATCACTTGTTTCTTCAGCATCTCCACCAATGGAATTTATATTTTGGACCAAAGCAGCCAACCTGTCTGTTTCATGACCTCTTAAATGGGAAATGCCTGAGAGATTACTTTTTGAGTTTGCAAAAAGAGCAATTGCAGCAAGTACAGGTGTTAATTCTCCTACATCACCTAAATTAATATCAATCCCTTTTATTTCACTCGTATTACGAATGGTTAATCCTTTATCGCTTAATGAAATATTTGCACCCATTTTTTCAAGGATTTCAATCCAGGAATTACCAGCTTGTGTTGTTTGTTTAGGCCAATCAGGAATAGTCACTTCACCTTTTGTAACCATCGCCGCGGCAAGAAATGGACCCGCATTTGATAAATCAGGTTCTATCAACCAATTAATTGATTTAATTTTTGAAGGCAATACCTGCCATGTATTTTTATCAACCACATTAATGTCAGCACCAACTTTTCTTAGCATTTCAATAGTCATTTCAATGTGAGGAAGGCTTGGTAAATTCTTTCCTACGTGTCTAATAACTAAGCCGTTTTTGAATTTGGGTGCAGCAAGCAAAAGAGCACTTACGAATTGGCTGGACTCAGATGCATCTATTGATATTTCTCCACCCTGAACGTATCCATCACTTGCGATAGAAAAGGGAAGTTGACCTGTTGATTGATCATCAACTGAAATTCCCAAATTTTTTAGGGCCGTAATCAGAGTTTTCATCGGGCGATTGCGGGCTCGTTCATCACCATCAAAATGGACAATGCCTGCAGATAACGCTGCGATCGGTGGGACAAATCGCATTACGGTTCCAGCTAAACCAACATCAATCGTTAAATCTTGATGTACGGGTTTCATTGGAGATATTTCAATAAAATCCTCACGTCGATTTATTTGGCAACCCAATTTTTCTAACGCTTTTAACATTAAATCGGTATCTCTCGCAATAAGAGGTTTAGATATTTTTGAAATTGAATCACCTAAAGCAGCTAGAACAAAAGCCCTATTGGTGGCTGATTTTGACCCGGGAATTGCGACAGTAGCTTTTATTGGGCGAGGCAAAGTGGGTGCAGACCAATTGTGTGGGGCAGAATCACTCATTTGTATCTAAGACTACAGCGTGCACGTAATATCCAGGATGTTATGTGTGGAAGATACGCGGCTAATCGAGATACGGGAACTCTTACTGAAGTTTTTAACTTAAAAAATCTCCCCAGTCAACTTTTACCTGAGAATTTCAACATATCTCCGACTTCAAAAACCTATGCGATAACTGTTGATAAAAATCACAATCGAACTTTAGAAATAATGACTTGGGGGCTAATCCCTTCATGGGCTAAAGATAATTCGATGAGTGCAAAAATGATTAATGCAAGATTTGAAACTGTTGACCAGAAACCTTCGTTTCGAAGTGCATTTAGTAAAAGAAGATGCATAGTTCCAATGGATGGATACTACGAATGGTTTAGACCAGAAGATCCAAAAGAAAAAAAGCAGCCCTACTTCATCAAATCAAGTAAGAGTCCTTTACTTGCCGTTGCGGGAATTTATGAAATTTGGAAAAATCCTGATCCAAAAAATCATGACCAAGAAATTCACAGTTTTTCAGTGATTACTACGGAAGCTAAACTAGGTTTAGAAATAATTCACGATCGAATGCCGGTTTTAGTACCAGATAAAAATTGGGACGCATGGCTAGATCCAAGTATTCAAAATAAAGATGAAATTAGAGCTTTGCTTGCAACTCCTCCCCAAGGTTATTTTGAATTTTATAAAGTAAAGAGTGATGTTAATAATGCGAGAAATAACGGCGCATCTCTAATAGAGCGACTTTCAGATTAGGCATGAGCATTTCAATTATCGAAACAACCTTAGGTAGTGCACGAATTACAAGTACTAAACACCACAATAAAATAGTTGCATTCATAACTCATGGAGCAGGCAAAGGCTTAGATGCAGTTGATTTAAGTTCTGTAATTCATCAACTCGATGTAAACGGAATAAGTGTAGTTGGAGTTGAGATGCCATGGCTTATTGCTGGAAAAAAAATTGCAAGTCCTGCACCTCAATTAGACCAAGTGTGGAGAGAAGTAAATGAGAGTCTTATAGAAATCTATTCAGATTACAAGAAAATTTTTATTGGCAGAAGCACAGGAGCTAGAGTAATTTGTAGGACAGCAAAATTTCTTAAACCAGATTTAATAATTAATTTGGCTTTTCCTCTTATTGCCCCTAATGGTAAATCTCGTGAGGATGAATTAAAAAATGCCCTAGACACGGGAATTGAAATAATCATCATTCAAGGTCAAAAAGATAAGTTTGGATCAGCATCAAAAATTTATGAATCTCTTGGAAATAGAAAAAATCTTGAAATTATTGATGCCGGAAATTTAACCCATGAATTAAGTAGTGATGTGGGGAAGTTGGTCATTGACGCCTTGAACAAAAAAAGATGGATAACTGGGCAAGGTAGCGTTGGGTTATGACTTTTTTATCGTCGGTTGTCAAAGATCGAACTGAACTTGAAGATAATGACCTCGATCATCTACAAGCCTTACTTGCAGATTGGACATTATTAGCAGATTTGAGTTTGAGTGATCTAGTTTTATGGATTCCAACTTGGCATGGGAAAGGCTTTTTTGCAGCAGCCCAAATAAGACCTGCTACTTCTCACACAAATGTGCCAGAAGATTTAGTAGGAGAATTTATTGCTCCAGGTCGACGAGTTGATTTAGATAAAGCATTAATTACAAGAAGAAAAGTTGTTGATCCAACAACATCTGGATTAAGAGTTGATGCATTTCCTGTTGTATTTAATGAAAAAGTAATTGCAGTTATTTCAAGACACACAAATGCAGACGGTCGCGGCGGAAGATTAGAGCAAGTTTATCTAGCAGCAGCAGAAGATTTAATGGAAATGGTTGCCTCGGGAAGTTTCCCAGCAATTGGTGAAGTGAGTAAAGCTAGTCAAGCCCCAAGAGTGGGCGATGGTTTGATTCGTTTAACAAAACAAGGCGAAGTTGAATATGTCAGTCCTAATGCTGCTTCAGCTTTTAGAAGACTCGGGCTAGCTGCCGATTTAATGCATCAAGATTTAGCGAAAGTAGTTGCAAAACTTCAACATAAACCTGGTCCTGTGGATGAAGCCATAATGTTAGTAGCTGCAGGACGAGCAAGTGGGGAAGTTGAATTAGATAACTCAAATTCTGTTGTCACACTTAGAGGAGTTCCTTTACAAAAAAATGGTGAAAGAATTGGAGCATTAGTTCTAGTACGAGACGTTGCTGATTTAAGACGAAAAGAAAAAGCACTTTTGACTAAAGATGCAACAATTAGAGAAGTTCACCATCGAGTAAAAAATAATTTACAAACCGTCGCCGCACTTTTGCGTCTTCAAGCAAGAAGAGCTAAAAGTGATGAAACTAAAGATTCCTTAGCAGAAGCTCA
>JBJOKB010000063.1:0-2506 GCA_046046315.1 Actinomycetota bacterium
TGGAGTGCATTGTCATCATGTCTGTTGTGCCAACAAGAGGAGCAAATTCATGTTTACCCGAAGCAATTGGAGAGATAACTATTTTTGGTGCACCAATTGGTAGTGCCATTAATGCAGCAGCTGTCATCACACCACCTTCTGCACCACCTAAACCGATTGCGCCAATTACTTCTTTGTTTTCAACCATTTGTTTAACTTTTTTTACAACAAATTCGCGCATTAATTCAACAGCAGCTCCACGAGAGCCTGCGTTTTGAACTTTTTCAATTGTGGTGCCACCAAACTGGGCAAGTTGAGCTTTAGAAAAATCTGGAGTGATACCTATTGGTTCACCCAAGATTCCAACATCAATTACGTAAGGATTAAGTCCGTATTCTTTTAATTTGTCTCTCACATAAGCAACTTCGGGGCCTTTGGTGTCAAGGGTTCCTATTACTAGGACTAACTCTTTCACCAAAGACTCCCGAAGTTGAAAATGTTTTTCTTATTTAGTTATTTAAATAAGAGGTAGTAAATGATCTGAGTTCTCTTTAACCAACCAGTCATAGAATTCTTCGGTAAGAATTGATGAACCGTGATCAATGATGAACTTCAATTGTTCTGGATCGATTCCTGGTGGATTCATATCCAAAGCATTTTTGAATTTGTTTGCTGGAGTTCTGTCAATTGGAGCAACGAACTCAGCAGTTAACGCACCGTCATAACCAATTTCTTTCAAAGTGGCTACAACTTTCTTCCAGTCATAATCACCGTGTCCTGCTGGCATACGGTTGTTATCTGCAACGTGGAAGTCGTTTAGTTTCTTGCCAGCTAAACGAATTGCTGCGTATAGATCTTCTTCTTCAATGTTGATGTGGAATGCATCTAGACATACTCCACAATCTGGACCAGTTGCTTCAGCTAAAGCTAAAGCTTGTTCGCATCTATTGATGAAATAAGTTTCGAATCTGTTAAGAGGTTCGATTGCTAATTTCACACCAGCAGCTTGTGAATGAGCATAAATATCTTTCATGCCTTCCACAGCCCATTTCCATTCTTCTTCTGGAGATGCATCTGGAGTAATTTTTCCTACAGTTGCTGGAACAATTGTCATTTCTGTTCCATCAAGTTCTTTAACCATAGTTATGCAATCTTTTACATACTTAACACTCATTGCTCTTTTTGCTTCATCTTTAGCAACAAGGTTTCTTTCACCAAGCATCAGAGTTACAGAACCCCAACACTTTAGGTTGTATTTCTTTAATAAATCACGAGTAGTTGAAGATGGGAACTTTTCTGGTTCGCCACTGATTTCAATACTCTTGTAACCGTATTTAGCTAGTCGGGCGATGGTTGTTTCCAACGGCTCGGCACGCATCCAGTTATGCATAGATAAATGCATTGCTTTTCCCTTCTAGTAACTAAGTTCTTAGTTACTAAACCTTGTTTTTAATTACGCAGAACCCGGAGGACCAAACCCAAGTTTTCCTGGGTTCATGATGCCGTTTGGATCCCACGCTTTTTTAAGACTCAACATGAATTCCCATGATGAGCCGTGTTGAGTCTTCATAAAACGACCGAGTTTCAAACCAACACCGTGGTGTTCGTTCAAGGTCCCACCGTTTTTCAAAGACGCATCAATTGCTGCGTTCCACAAATCGTCGTGCAATTTCATGGCTTCGTCAATATCTTGAGGAGGGTTATCTACATAGAAGCGGTCGTAAATCATGCCGCCCCACGGAAACCAGTGAGAAAAGTGAGCGGTGTATCTGGCTTTGTGGTGAGCAAACTGCTTTTCCACTACTTCCTTTTTGGCTTTGTAGATCGCTGGCAGATCATTAAATCTGGCACAAGTATCTGTGGTGCCATAAATCATAGGTGGGGCAGGAATATTGCCATGTTTGAATGGCTCATATTTCCCATCCCACCAGTTTTGACCTACTTGCGGTCCGTGTGGTTTACCGCCCACACCAGTGCAAATTAAATCTATTTCTTTTGATTCCAAATCAGTTAATGATTTTGTGCCATCACACATGATCACCATTAACGTACCTTGCACACCAAGGTTTAAGAATTCGGAAAGTTTTTTAGTATCAGCTTCGTCATAAAGTCTGATCACAGCAGGTTTCCATCTCTTAGTCATAATTTGTCTAGCAGCTTCAATTCCTGTGTTTACATCTTTGAAACCATATGACAAGAAAACTCTTGATTCAGGTAAGTGTTCTAATCTCATTGCAGCTTTAGTAATAACACCAAGTGTTCCTTCACTACCAACAAGAGTCTGAATAATTCCAGGACCTGATGCATGACTTGGTACAGGCAAAGTATCAATTACTTTTCCATTTGCCATTACTGCTTCAATTTGTAAAACTAAATCTTCGGCTTTACCGTATTTAGTTGAAACAACACCTGAACCTCTGGCAGCTAAACATCCACCAATAGTTGCACCAAAGAAATGAGACCCTGGGTAGTGCGGCATTGTTAAACCTTTTGCATTTAATATTTTTTCTAATTCAGATCCATCAAG
>JBJOKB010000052.1:0-2532 GCA_046046315.1 Actinomycetota bacterium
GCTTCCTTGAAAAAACACATGAGTGGTTTAACAGATTCTGAAATTCAAACTGTTTCCAAAATAATGAATAAACTTAAATAATTTAAGATTTTTTAATTTTCTTTCGAAAAAACCAAATTTGACTCACTAAGCTCACAACAAAAATGAAAGCATAAAACTCCCAAACATCAGACATCAAAGATAAAATAAATAAACCAAATAGAAATATATTTAAAATTGACCAAATCCAAATAAGTTTAGATTTCAAATTCGTTCCTCATTGATGGAATTTCCGCCATCAACTGCAATAACTTGACCTGTGACATAACTTGCTTCATCACTTGCCAGATATCCAACTAAAGATGCGATCTCTTCAGGTTTAGCTGATCTCTTCCAAGGAGTTTTTAATCCAGCTTGGTTTTCTTTCTCTGTTTGAGACTCAGTTTTAATCCAACCAGGAGCAATTGCGTTAACTAAAATATTGTCTTTCGCAAAATCAAGGGCTAGAGATCTAGTTAATCCAACTAATCCTGCTTTACTGCTGGCATAACCAACTTCATTATTCATCGCCATCACTGGTCCAGTAATTGAAGTGATCATGATTACTCGAGGAGATTTAGATTGCTTTAATAACTCTAAACATTCTTTGGTAACCAAAAAGGCTGAAACTAGATTTCTTTCTACTGAGGCAATAAAGCTTGAGTGAGTCGTATTTTCAATACTTCCTGATTCAACACCTGGGGTATCAACAATGCTGGTCATACCAGCATTGTTTACTAACACATCTAAATTATTGAATTCTTGTTTGACTTTTTCAACTAAAAGTTTTACTTCATCATCTTTAGTTAAATCAGCAATAAAGTAAGGACAATTTAATTCTTGAGCTCGATCTTTAATCCTTTCACTTTTGCCAGTAATAAAGACTTTTGCTCCCATTGATTTAAGAAACTTTGCTGAGGCAAAACCAATGCCATTACTAGAACCTGCGCCTGTAATTAGCACTGTTTTATTATTTAAATCAAAGACCATAGGATTTTCCTTTCTTTCAGTTCACTATGGAAACTAATAAAGCCAAAGCACACAAGAACATAATCAAGAAGGTTAAAAGCAGCATTCTTGAGGAAAGCTTTCCTCCCACATAACTGCCCATAATTTCTTCATTTGAAGAGATTCCATAAATTATCAAAATTAATGGAACAGCCACTAATCCATTAATCACAGCTGCAAAGATCAAAGCTTTTATGGGATCTATTCCAATTAGTGTCATACCAAATCCAACTAATGTTGAAATCACAATTACGCCATAAAAACCTTTTGCTTCCCAAGCTTTTTTGTCTAATCCTGCGTTTAAACCAAAGGTTTCACTAAAAGCATAAGAAGCAGATCCTGCTAAAACAGGAATTCCTAAAAGACCCATTCCAATAATTCCTATTGCAAATATTGCTTTAGCTATTACTCCAGCATTTGGAAATGTTTGAACTAAAGGCTCTAATGCTTTAGCAGCATCTGCTGCAGTATTTATGTTGGTTACTCCATTGTTGTGCAGCACTGTTGCAGTAGTGACCAAAACAAACCAACTACCCACAATGGAAAACAACATTCCCACAACTGTGTCAATTCTTAGTTCTTTTAAAGTTCTTAAAGCGGTGTGTTTTTTGTTGGCATATTCTCGCTCTTCAACTTCTTCTGCTGCTTGCCAAAAAAACATGTAAGGACTAATTGTGGTGCCAAAGATGGCCACAATTACATACAAATACTCAGTTTTCCATTCGATTTGGGGAACAAATGTGGCTATAAAAATCTCTCGCCAAGGCTCACTAACTAGAAACGCAGTAACGGCATAAGACAAAACTGAAAGTGAAAGTATTTTTAAAAATCTGGCATATGCGTGATAGCCCACAAATATTTCTAAAATTAAAACAAACACAGTAAAAACAGTGCTTAATAACAAGAGTGGCAAAGGAATAAGAAGTTGTAAAGCAGCACCAACTGCTGCAATATCAGCACCAATATTTATGGTATTTGCAATAAGAATAAGAATGACCATGAAATAAACAACTTTTTTGGAATACCTGGCAGTAGCTGCTTTGGCTAATCCATGACCAGTTGCTAAACCAATACGAGCAGAAGCTTCTTGCACAGCAATCATTAAAGGCAAACAAATTGTTAAAGCCCAAAGTTGGTTGTAACCAAAAGCAGCACCTGCTTGGGCATGCGTGGCAATTCCAGATGGATCATCATCAGCTGCACCAGTGATAAGACCTGGGCCAAGAGTTCTTAAAATTCTAGATTTTTTTCTAGCCATGCACCAAGCGTAGTCAAAAAAACTGGTTCTGACACCAAGGTGTCAGAACCAGTTAATTAGTTAAAACTTCTCAGGTTTTCCACCAAAACGGTTATTGCCTGAATCCCCAGCGGTAGCAAGAAGATAAATATTAAATAGTGGGATTAATACATACCATCCTGCTTTATTGCGATCATGCATTCTTCTCACAGCTACAGCTAAATAGGGAAGAAGTAAACCAAGTGTTATCAATGAGCCCACAAAGTCTG
>JBJOKB010000120.1:0-3069 GCA_046046315.1 Actinomycetota bacterium
AAGTTTCTGTCCGAGGCGCAGTTGCCTTAGGAATTACACTTTCACTTCTTTCAGTTATCTGGTTGGAAAGTCAAGTAAATACTTTGTCAGCATTGTTCGCTGCTGGTGCAATCGTTTTCTATGTTTGTATTTATACATTGCTTTTAAAAAGGAGAACTTCTTCAAACATTGTTTGGGGAGGTGCAGCAGGATGTTTTCCAGTTTTAATCGGATGGTCTGCTGTCACAAATTCAATATCGCTTGCCCCCATAGTGCTGTTTATGATTGTTTTTTGGTGGACACCACCTCATTACTGGCCATTGTCAATGCAATACAGAAGTGACTACGAGAGCGCAGGAATTCCAATGTTGCCTGTTGTTGCTGACCGGATAAAAGTAGCGAATCAAATCGCAATTTACTCTTGGATTATGACAAGCACGACTTTAATTCTTCCATTTGTAAGTAATTTATCTTTTGTTTATGTCATTGGGGCTGTTGTTCTCAACGCAGTATTTTTGAAAGAAGTCTATGCTCTGAAAAATAGAGCAAAAAGTAGTGCTGAAGAGATAAATCCGATGAAACTTTTTAATTGGTCAATAACTTATTTGGCTCTATTGTTTTTCTTAATTGGTTTAGATCCACTCCTTAATCTTAATTAAATGAAAATAGCTTATGTGGTCGGAGACGAAGACCCAAAGGATCCAGATCCGGATTTAGACATCCCATTTGCCAAGGAAGCTGCTCAAAAATTAAATATAGATTTGGTCTTTGCTAATTGGAACGACAAGAGTGTTGACTGGAATTATTTTGATGCAGCTGTTATCAGATCTACTTGGGATTATGTGCCTGTTCGAGATAAATTTTTGGAATTTGCAAAAAATGTTGAGCAAAAAACTAAACTTTTTAACTCTTACGAAGTAATGAGATGGAACACCGACAAACAATATCTCTCGGTTTTAGAAAATAAAGGTGTTCCAATAATTCCTACAAAGTTTGCAAAGAATTTGGATGAAGCAAAAGTGGCGATAAATTGGGCTTTTTCCAAAGCAACTTCAATTGCGATAAAACCAACAATTGGTGCCGGAGCGAGACTTGCAGGAAAAGCTGAGAATGTTGATGACGCGATTAAATTTGCTGAGAAAATATTCACAGCCAATCGGTTTGCAATCATTCAGCCTTACGTCACGAGTGTTGATGATGAGGGTGAAAAAGCAATAGTTGTAATAAATGGCAACATAAGTCATGTTGCTAAAAAAGTTCCAGCATTAACAAAAGGCGGACATGGAGATGCTGCCGGATATCTAGAGATAAATTCTGAAATTGAAGAAATAGTTCATACAATCTCGAAATCAGTTGCCGAATGGAATGAGTTACTATTCGCAAGAGTTGATGTTGTTAGATTTGAAAATCAATTAGTTTTGATGGAATTAGAGTTAACTGAACCTTGGCTTTTTATGCAATTTCGACCAGAGTCAGCTTTAGAGTTATTTAAGGCGCTTAAAGAAAAAATTACTTGAGTTTAATGCTAGATAAACTATTGATATCCATGTGACAACAGCTCCCAAAACATGGAAAGAAACAAGTATCCAAGGTACATTACTAAACCACTGAACATAGCCGATAAAGCCTTGAACAAAGCAAATTATTAATAAAATCTTTACATTTCGGTTTAAATAATTAGCATCTGAGATGACCTTAGTTAAAATGAATAACCCAATCAACAAACCGATAAAAAGTAGAACTAAATCAGCATGAACCCATGCAACCGTTCTTACGTCTAGATTGAATCTTGCCGCAATTTCATCACCAGAATGTGGTCCAGAACCTGTGGTGATAGTCCCAAGAACAATAACTAGAAAACCAACGAGTGTAATAATTTGAATATAATTGTCCATTATTTTGGATACTTTATTAGAATTTTTAATTGGACTATAAAAATCATAAATTTTTACTGATATGGCTACTAATATTATTGAAACTAAAAAGTGAGCCATTACCGTTAGAGGGTTGAGACCGGTTAAAACGGTTATTCCACCTAAAACTGCTTGGAGTAAAGTTCCAATTAAGGGCAGGCTTGACCAAAAAACTATTTTCGGTTTTTTATTAAATATTGAATAAACAAAAAGTAGAATTGAAATTGCAAGAACTAAAAAGGTAAGCAGTCTATTTCCAAATTCAATATATTTATGAAACCCTTCGACTTGACTTGCTACAGGGATCAAGGAACCTGGTGCACAATCTGGCCAGGTAGGACATCCCAAACCAGAGCCTGTCAGTCGCACGATTGCGCCGGTGACAATAATTCCAGATTGCGCAACCAAGTTAAGTAAACTTATTTTGCGGCCGAAAGTGCCAGCTTTTTTTGTTTTCATCTCTTTCCTCGAGTCTAGGGCCGTCCCAGAGTTGCATCCACCTAGGAAATAGGCAACACTAGGGTTATGGAATTCAAGACAGTCGGTAGAGATCGCCTAGCGCGAGAGTTACTTAAATTAGGACCTATTACGGCAAGTGATTTGGCTGACTCTTTGGGAATTAGCGCTGTTGCTGTTCGTAAACATCTTGATGACATGAGCGAAAAATCCTTGGTCGAATCTCACGAAGTTGCACCATTTGGTCCAGCAAAACCTAAAGGTAGGGGAAGACCTGCGCGAGTGTATTCATTGACTGCGCAAGGTCGAGATTTTTTCGAAAACCAATATCAATCTTTAGCGCAAGACGCAGTTAGGTATTTGGTGACAAATTTTGGAAATGTAGCAGTAAAAGATTTTGCTACGAATAGAGCAAGCGAGATGTTTAAAAAATATTCTCCAAGTTTAGAAAAAGCAAAAACCGTTGAACAAAAAGTTGAATTACTTTCCAGAGCGCTCACAAAAGATGGTTTTGCTGCAACAGCTGATAAAGGTTCTGGCCCAACTCACACGGTTCAATTATGCCAACATAACTGTCCTATTGCACATGTTGCAGAACAGCATTCAGAGTTTTGCGAAGCTGAGTTAGAAACATTTAGTCAATTACTAGGTGTGAACGTAACTAGACTTTCTACTATTGCCAATGGTGGAAATATTTGTACCTCGTTAGTTAGCACTTTGC
>JBJOKB010000031.1:0-8758 GCA_046046315.1 Actinomycetota bacterium
ATTAATCAATAACTGTTCTTCTGGGACCAACGCCCCAAGCGATGTAATTCCACATCCAATCAGCAATAACACTGATTCTATTTCTTCCTCCAGCAAGATAAAAAACATGAAGGGCTAACCAAGTTAACCAAGCAAGTGTGCCATGAAGTCTCAATCCACCTGGCATTTCCACAACAGCTCGTCTTCGACCAATTGTGGCCATTTGCCCTTTATCTACATATTTAAATTTGGTTAATTCTTTATTGTTTTTTATATTTAAAATTTGTTTTGCAACATGCCTTCCCATTTGTAATGCAACAGGTGCAATCATTGGCAAAGGATTTCCTTTAAATTGAAGGTGTGCTCCGTCTCCAATAACAAAAACACCTGATGAAGTTTGAAGATTTTCATCAATTTTTATTCGGTTTGACCTGTCGGTTTCTCCTAAAGAAGTCCAAGCTTCATAAGCTGCCACCCCAGCTGCCCAAATAAATGTTCCGCCCGTTAATACTTCACCACTTTTAAGATGAACATCTGTCTTATTCATTTGATCTACTGCAGAATTAGTTTTCACAATCACACCAATTTCTTCTAATTCTGATTGTGCATGCTTAGAAGATTTCTCATGAAACATCGACAATACTCGTGGCCCAGCTTCAACAAGTGTGACACTTGCAGATTTGTAAAGATTTGGAAATTCATGTTTCATACTTTTTTGTAATTCTGCAACTGCTCCTGAAACTTCAACACCAGTAGGTCCAGCACCAATTACGACAACTTTAAGTGAATCTGGTGATTTGTGACCTGCTTCAACTTCTTCATACATTCCAAGTAATTGTTTTTTAATAACTCGCGCTTCTAAAATCGATTTCATTTGCAAGGCATTTTCCTGCACCCCACTTACGCCAAAAGTAGTTCCCGTGCTTCCAGTTGCTAAAACTAATTGGTCATAAGAAATATTTGCTTGATCTGCCAAAGTAACTGTTTTTGAATCTGTGTTTATCTTTGTAACTTCTCCTCGTCGAAAAATTACACCAGGAATTGCTGCTCGAACTGGATAAGCAATGTCATCTTCAGGTAACCCACCGGTTGCCACTTGGTAAAGCAAAGGGGAGAAAAGCTGATAAGGGTGTTTATCTATGACTGTGACTTCAATGTCTTTGTGACCTGACAATTTTCGTGCAGCCGTAAGCCCCCCAAAGCCTGCTCCGACAATTACGATTCTCATAGGGCTAATTATGGCGCTTTATTGAGGTTAGGACCATTCAAAATTGCCCTTATTCCCAGAAAACTCACAGAATAGTTTTAGATGATTTAAGGGTAAGTCCATCAAAGTGTTATTAAAGCTAGTCAACTGAAAGAGGAAAAATGATAGTTAAAACTCTTGCAACTTTGGTCGTAACAGGATTAATTGCGACTTCTTCATCTGCAGCATTGGCACACGATGGTGGCGGAAAAGGTCGATTCGGAGAAGAAAAACGTGGCGGCGGGGCAGTTAGCTCACTTGTCACCGCAGGAACAATCACCCAGGCACAAGCTGATGCATTTAAATCAGCAATGAAAACAAAACTAGATGCAAAATTTGCCATTAAATTAAATACAGTATTAGTTGATTTAGTAAGTAAATCAACATTAACTCAAGCTAAAGCAGACGCTGTTAAGTCTGCATCAACAAATAAAAGAGCAATCAGAGACCTTGTTGCTGCTGGAACAATTACTTCTGCAGAATCAAAATCAATCCACTCTGCTTTGCATGCACTTCCTAAAGAAGACATCACTGTCATAAGGGATGAGGTCCTTACAAGTTTGGTTTCTAATAACACCATTACTCAAACCCAAGCTGATGCAATAAAAGCAGCAAAAGCTTCTTGGGTTGGAAAATTAGGAAATCATCATGGTGCAAATTTAGGAACTGCTAAATCAGCATCCCTCACCTACTAAAACAGGTGGCTTGTAGAGCATCTTGTTTTAACGAGAGAATAGATTAGTTATCGTGGCAAACTCCCTGGCTCGAATTCTGGTTGCAGAAGACGAGACGTCACTAAACGATCTATTACAAGATGCTCTACGTATGAATGGGTATGAAACCGTTTCTGCCAAACATGGCATGGAAGCACTTCGACTAATCAGGGAACAAAAACCAGATCTAGTAATTCTGGATATCAACATGCCTCAACTTGACGGTTTTGGAGTAATTGAAAAAATAAGAAATGAAAATAACAATATTCCAGTAATAGTTTTAACAGCTCGAGATCAAAAAGACGACAAATCAATTGGTTTTGGTTTAGGAGCAGATGATTTTGTAACGAAACCATTTGGCTTGGAAGAATTATTAATGAGAGTTGCAGCCGTATTGCGTAGATCAAAAAATGTGGCAACCACAGGAAACATTTTGGTCAGTGGCGATTTATCTCTAGATGTGGCAAATTATCGAGTTAGTGTCAAAGATGAATTTGTTGAAACATCTCCAACTGAATTTAAACTTTTACACTACTTAATGGAAAATATGGGTCGAGTTTTAACCCGCGAACAAATTTTAAGTGCAGTATGGGGTCTGGATTTTGCAACAGATGGAGCTGTTCTAGATACCTATATTTCTTATTTGAGAAAAAAATTAGGTGAAAATATAAATATTCGAACTGTGCGAGGTATCGGATATCAGATTGAATCCAAATGAAACTTAGAACCAGGATTTCATTACTAACGGCAATTTTGTCTGCAATTCCAACTTTTGTACTTGGCGGAATTGTTGTAAATACTGCACAAAACACAATTAGTGAATCAATTGATAACGCATTAATTTCTTCAATAAGACAACCTAGATTATTAAAAGAATTACGTGGGGAAATGATGGAACCGATGCGCGGGTTAGCAGATTCATACATTTCTATAGCTCGATATGAAAGAGATGGAACATTAACAATTCTTCGCTCTTCGGGAATGGATGAGAGAGAAGATGAATTTCCCGACTTAAATCAAGAACAAATTCTGGAAGCCAGCACAAGAATTATCACAGTTCGAGATGAGGGTTTATTTAGAGTTTTGGCATTTGAGGGTAGAAAAAATGAAATTTATGTATTGGCTGCCTCACTTAAAGAAACCAGAAGAGCTACAGGAGAAATACTTACCCGCACAGCACTGGCAGCGTTAATTATTTCATTAATCAGTGGAATTCTTGCTTGGTTTACAGTGAGCAGATTCTTCAAACCAGTAAATCAAATGGTCGATGTTGCTCACGCAGTTGCTTTAGGTGATTTTTCAAAAAATATGCCGGGTGCAAAAAGTGGCACTGAATTTGGTGAATTATCTAATGCAATAAACAAAATGATGCTGGCTTTGAGGCAATTTGTCTCGGATGCATCTCATGAACTTAGAACTCCATTAACAGTAATTCGGGGATATTCAGAAATATTACAAAAAGAAAATATTGATAAATCTCAGAGAGATCGTGCAGCCTCTAGAATTGAAACTGAAAGTATTCGAATGGAAAAATTAGTCAAAGATTTATTAACGCTTACAAAAGCAGATTCAATTGCTGCTCTAAATTTTACACCAATTGATATAAAACAAATTATTGAAGAATATTTTAAAGATTTAACAGAAAATAATTCAAGCAGAAAAGTGTCAATTAAAAGCGAGGGTCAGGTATTTATCAATTGTGATGAAGATTCAATGCGACAACTATTTTCAAACATTTCTCAAAATATTTTAAGACATACACCTGAAAACTCTGAAGTTGAAATAAAGATTATTCAAAAAAATGACGCAACAGAAATTGTAATTGATGATTCAGGCCCTGGAATTCCTGTGGAATTAAGAAACAAAGTATTTGAAAGATTTTCTAGATTAGACGAATCAAGGTCAAGAGATACAGGTGGTTTTGGTTTGGGGATGAGCATTATGAAATCAGTGATGGATAAACATAATGGACAAATCTTCTTAGAAGACTCAGTTTTTAACGGACTTAGAGTTAGGTTAGTTTTTCCTAATTAAAAACATCTGTGGGAAGTTCCAAAACTTCATCCATCACACCTGAGGGCTGAACTTTGTCATATTGGATTTCTATTTGACTAAAGACTCTTTTGCCTGATTCTGAAGTTACTGGCTTATTTAATTTAATTTCCACAGCCGAAATTACGTCTTTTCCTTCAGCACAACTTGGTTCACAGTCATTCGTGGTGGAGGTTCCTTCGCCTAAAGCCTCAGAAGCGCTCCAGCTAGACCAGGTAATTTGATTCAAAATCTGGCCTGCGTCAGCACAATAGAGGACCAATTCGACCGGTTTTTCCTCAAAAGTCACGCAATTGACTACATATATATCTGTATCTTGACTGGTTTGAGCCGCAGTCGAGGCCTGGCCACACCCTGAGATCACGAGGGCAAGGGGAAGAAGGGGCAGGACTCTCTTTAGCACAAAATGAGGCTAGCGCCTAGGAACCCGACCCCCGATGTCGGGCGTGCCGTGACCATTGCGTAAATTGGTGTCTCGCGTCTCAAGTGAAAAAAGGGATATTCCCTCACGCATTTGATCGTTAACTTTCAGCAAGATCGAAAGAAATTAAGTACAAAAGAGAAACCGGAGTAATTGCGTGCCTACGATTCAACAACTCGTACGCAAGGGTCGCCTTGAAAAATCGGCGAAGAGTAAAACACCTGCGCTAAAAGGTTCACCTCAGCGCCGTGGTGTTTGCACACGCGTTTATACAACAACTCCAAAAAAACCAAACTCTGCTTTAAGAAAAGTTGCACGTGTTCGTTTATCTTCCGGTATGGAAGTCACTGCATACATTCCAGGTGTTGGACATAACTTGCAAGAACATTCAATTGTTTTAGTTCGTGGTGGACGCGTAAAAGATCTTCCAGGTGTTCGTTACAAAATTATTCGTGGTTCATTGGATACACAAGGTGTAAAAGATCGTAAGCAAGCAAGAAGTCGTTACGGTGCAAAGAAAGAGAAAAGCTAATGCCACGTAAAGGTCCTGCGCTTAAGCGCCCATTAGTTTCAGATCCAGTTTATGCTTCACCACTAATTACTCAATTAGTTAATAAAATTTTATCTCGTGGTAAAAAATCAACAGCAGAATCAATTGTTTACGGTGCACTAAATGGAACGAAAGATAAAAGTGGAACTGATCCAATTATTACTTTGAAAAAAGCTTTAGAAAATATAAAACCAACAGTTGAAGTTAAATCGCGTCGTGTTGGTGGTGCAACTTATCAAGTTCCAGTAGAAGTAAAACCAGCAAGAGCAACAGCATTAGCTCTTCGTTGGTTAGTAGATTTTTCAAGAGTTCGTAGAGAAAAATCAATGACTGAAAGATTGATGAACGAAATTCTAGATGCATCAAATGGTTTAGGCGCATCTGTTAAAAAACGCGAAGACACTCACAAGATGGCTGAAGCAAATAAAGCATTTGCTCACTATCGCTGGTAATTAGGAAAAGGAAAAACGACAGTGGCAACTGGTACGCAGCTTGATTTAGCTACGGTGCGCAATATCGGCATCATGGCTCATATCGACGCGGGCAAAACTACAACCACAGAACGAATTCTTTTCTACACAGGTGTTAACTACAAAATTGGTGAAGTTCACGATGGCGCAGCAACTATGGACTGGATGCCACAAGAACAAGAACGCGGAATCACTATTACTTCTGCAGCAACAACATGCACCTGGGATAACCATTTAATTAACATCATTGACACACCTGGACACGTTGATTTCACAGTTGAAGTAGAACGCTCTCTTCGTGTACTAGACGGTGCTGTTGCAGTATTTGACGGTGTTGCCGGAGTTGAACCACAATCAGAAACTGTTTGGCGTCAAGCTGATCGCTACAAAGTTCCACGTATTGCTTTTATTAATAAATTAGATAGAACAGGTGCTGTTTACACCCGTACTTATGACATGTTGATTGAAAGATTGAATGCTCCAGTTGTGTTATTACAACTTCCAATTGGAACTGAAGGTGAATTTGCAGGAATAGTTGATTTGATCGACATGAAAGCTTACGTCTGGGATCTAGAAGCAAATAAAGGTGATGAATTTAGAACTGAAGAAATTCCAGCAAACATGTTGGATGAAGCAAAAGCCAAACGTGCCGAAATGATTGAAAAACTTGCTGACATTGATGATGCAATTATGGAATTGTTTATGGAAGAAAAAGAACCTTCTAAAGAACAAATCATTGCTGCAATTCGTAAGGGCACAGTTAACTTTTCAGTTGTTCCAGTAATTATGGGATCTGCATTTAAAAACAAAGGTGTGCAACAAATGTTGGACGCAGTTGTTAGATATCTGCCAAGCCCATTAGAAGTTGGCGCTATCAAAGGATTCAAACAAGGTGATCCATCAGTTGAAATCGATAGAGCACCATCTGAAACTGAACCATTCTCAGCGCTTGCTTTCAAGATCATGAGTGATCCTCATCTTGGAAAATTAACTTACATTCGAATTTATTCAGGAAAATTAGAACCAGGAACTTCAGTATTAAATGCGACGAAAGATAGAAAAGAAAGAATTGGCAAGATTTATCAAATGCACGCTAATAAGCGTGAAGAAAGAGAATCAGCTACAGCAGGTTTGATTGTGGCAGTTATGGGATTAAAAGACACCACCACTGGTGACACCCTTTGTGATCCAGATAAACCAGTTGTTCTTGAATCAATGGACTTTCCAGATCCAGTTATTCACGTGGCAATTGAACCAAAAACTAAGAACGATCAAGACAAACTTGCAACCGCAATTCAAAGACTTGCTGAAGAAGATCCAACTTTCCATGTTCGAGGCGATGAAGAAACCGGTCAAACAATTATCGGTGGTATGGGTGAACTTCATTTGGAAGTTCTAGTAGATCGCATGAAACGTGAATTTAAAGTTGAAGCAAACGTCGGTAAACCACAAGTTGCATATCGCGAAACAATTACTAAGAAAGTTGAAAAAGTTGATTACACCCACAAGAAACAATCTGGTGGAGCTGGACAATTTGCTCGCGTAATTGTTGACATTGAACCAAACACCACTGAAGGTGGCGGTTATGAATTTATTAACAAAGTAACTGGTGGAAGAATTCCTCGAGAATACATTCCTTCAGTTGATGACGGCGCACAAGAAGCAATGGTAAATGGTGTTCTTGCCGGTTATCCAATGGTTGATATCAAAGTTACATTGCAAGATGGCGCATACCACGATGTTGACTCTTCAGAATTAGCATTCAAGATTGCCGGATCAATGGCATTTAAAGAAGCAGCACGTAAAGCAAACCCAGTTTTGTTAGAACCAATGATGGATGTTGAAGTTGTAACACCAGAAGATTTCATGGGTGATGTAATCGGAGATTTGAATTCACGTCGTGGCCAAATTCAAGCTATGGATGAAAGAGCAGGAGCACGTGTAGTTAAAGCTCTTGTTCCACTTAGCGAAATGTTTGGTTATGTAGGTGACTTGCGTTCCAAAACACAAGGACGTGCAAGTTACTCAATGCAGTTTCATTCTTACGCGCAAGTACCAGCTGCAGTTTCGCAAGAAATTGTTGCCAAGGTTCGCGGCGAGTAAGAAAGAAAGAACCGTGCAAATAGCAAACTGCTAATTGTCGGAATAAAAAAACGCAGGTCAAAGGAGAAGCAAAGTGGCAAAGGCCAAATTCGAGCGGACAAAACCGCACGTAAATATCGGCACCATCGGCCACATCGACCACGGCAAAACCACATTGACCGCGGCGATTACCAAGGTGCTACACGACAAATATCCGGATGTAAATCCATTTACTCCGTTCGACCAAATTGACAAAGCTCCTGAAGAGCGTCAACGCGGTATCACCATTTCGATTGCACACGTCGAATACCAAACTGAAGCACGTCATTACGCACACGTTGACTGCCCAGGACATGCTGACTACATCAAGAACATGATTACTGGTGCAGCACAGATGGACGGCGCAATTCTTGTTGTTGCTGGAACTGACGGCCCAATGCCACAAACAAAAGAACACGTTTTGTTGGCACGCCAAGTAGGTGTTCCTGCAATCGTTGTTGCACTAAACAAGTGCGATACAGCAGATCCAGATTTGTTAGAACTTGTTGAAGAAGAAATTAGAGAACTTCTAACCAAGTACGAATTCCCTGGAAAAGATACTCCAATTGTTCGCATCTCAGCTTTGAAAGCACTTGAAGGCGATGCAAAATGGGCAGATTCAATTATGGAATTAATGGGTGCAGTTGACACATTTATTCCAACTCCAAAACGCGAAATCGAGAAACCATTCTTGATGCCAGTTGAAGACGTTTTCACAATTACAGGTCGTGGAACAGTTATCACAGGTCGTATTGAAAGAGGAATGGTAAAGGTTAACGAAGAAGTTGAAATCGTGGGAATCCGCGATACTTCACAAAAGACAATCGTTACCGGTATCGAAATGTTCCGCAAACTTCTTGACGAAGGTCAAGCTGGCGAAAACGTTGGTTTGTTACTTCGTGGAACAAAGCGTGAAGATGTTGAACGCGGTATGTGCGTTGTTAAACCAGGAACTTCAACACCACACACCAACTTCGAAGCTCAAGTTTATATTTTGAGCAAAGACGAAGGTGGACGTCACACTCCATTCTTCAATAACTACCGTCCACAGTTCTACTTCCGTACAACTGACGTGACTGGTGTTTGCGAATTACCAAACGGTGTCGAAATGGTTATGCCAGGAGACAACACTGAAATGAAGGTCGAGTTAATTCAACCGATCGCCATGGAAGACGGTCTTCGCTTCGCAATTCGCGAAGGTGGACG
>JBJOKB010000036.1:0-4646 GCA_046046315.1 Actinomycetota bacterium
TTCATTCCAAGATGGGAAGATTCAATGAAAGAAACTATCCGATTCTTTGAAACTAATTTGAAGTCTTAGATCTACCTAAAGCAATTGCTACAACATAAAGTGTTGAAAAAAGAAAGCCAATAATTGCATAGATAATTCTTCCAATATTTGCTTCTCCTGGAGCAAGTAATGTGACTATTCCTAACGATAGGGAGACTAAAGACATCAAAATAGCAAAACTTTTTACAACGGAATTAGATCCAACTGAGCGAACCACAATCATGAGATAACCCAAAGGAATAAGCACAATTCCAGTCATTCTTAAACTCCAGTTAGTATCTTCGCCAACTATGCCAATGAATTCTCCGAATAGATCAGGTCTTGCAATTAATGCAATTGCAGAAGCGATAAATACAGCACCTCCAGCAAGCATTACTTGCCTAATTTTTGATTCGCCTGTTGTGCTCATGTTAGTAGTTTAGAACAAAAATTTATTTTCTTGCCGTTTCAGCAAAAAGAACACCAAGCAAAACTAAAATTCCACCCAAAATTTGAATTCCAATAAAAGTTTCTCCTAATAAAAATAGCGCCACAACAGATGCTCCCACAGGTTCGAGTAAACCAAAAATTGCTGCTTTTTTAGAATCTAGGTATTTAAATGCAATGAAGTAAAGCCAAAATGGGAGGACTGTTCCAAAAAATATTACATAAATTACAACATAACCAAGAGGGATTGATCCAACATTATGTGGCAGTTCTACATTATTTCCTAAAATTTCCCACGGCAATGTCCACCAGGGTTTTATTAATAACCAAAAAATTGCACCAACACCCATAGAAAGCGTAGTTAATGCAATTGGATCTCGTTTGGCCGCTAATGGTTCACCGCCAATAAAATAAATTGCTAAGGCAATAGCTGCACCAAAAGCACAAAGCACACCAAATGGATCTAATTTTGAACCTGTCCAAACTTGTGTAATAAGAGAAAGTCCAATTAAGGCAAGTAAAAGCGAGAACCAAACACGAGCACTAACTTCTTTTTTCATAACAAATCTGACATACAAGGCAACCAAAATAGGTGCTGTGTATTCAATAATCAATGCAACGCCTACCTCAATTCTTTTAATTGCCACAAAATATAAGAATTGCGTCATCGCAACACCAAAGAAACCATAACCAACTAAAGGTAAAATTTCGTTTTTCTTAAACTTTAATTGATTACGTGAAACAAAAATTGCAACAACAAGTAAGCATAGAAATGCACCTTGAATTCGAAATGCGGAAAGTTCAGTTGATTGCAATCCGTTAACGAGAGCTAATTTTGCAACCGGTCCATTTACAGCAAAAAAGAAAAGACCCAAGGTCATAATTGAGTAGCCCAAAAGTTGTTTGGATTTCCTAGCCATCAATCTTTTACCTCTATTCCCACCAGTCACACTGGATGGCCAGTTCACTTTCCGTTAACCAAAAATTCTGGCGGACTTCAGTTCCACGGCTTCACTATTTATCGGTTATGAACAAGCATAAGACAGTGAGCTCATCAACCATCCAAGTTCCAGGAAATACCCCAACGCCTAGGTACTTTGGTCGCGAAAAAAGTAGAACTCGAGCAGATAAATTTTTTTCCGGCTCAGTGGTTGTCGCTGCACTATCTTCTTTATTTATTCTCACTGCAATTTTGCTTTACTTGGGCACTAATTCATGGCCGATTCTTGTAGAACAAGGCATTTCGTTTGTCACCGGATCTGAATGGTCAACAACAGATGGTGTTGAAGTATTTCAAGTTTGGCCGATGCTTTATGGAACACTTCTTAACGCAGTTATTGGTCTAGTTATTGCAGTTCCCGTCTCTGTTTTTCTTGCTCTTTTTATTGTTTTTTTAGCACCTAAAAATTTGTCAAAAGTTTTGACAATCGTGATTGATATTTTGGCAGCTATTCCAAGTGGAATCATCGGTCTTTGGGGTTTCTTAGTTTTCACTGACGTTGCAGCAAATTGGGGACAACTTCTTAATCAGTATTTAGGTTGGATTCCTCTATTTGCAAATGATCAAAATCAATTTGCCCGATCACCTTTTATTGCAGGTTGGGTTCTTGCCATCATGATTATTCCAATCATCACTGTTGTTTCAAGAGAAGTTTTATCTCAAACACCACAAGAATTATTAGATGCAGCTCGTGGACTGGGTGGATCGTTATCTGGATCAATCAGAATGGTTGCACTTCCTCATGCACGTGGAGGAATTGTCGGTGGAGTAATGCTTGGGCTCGGAAGAGCATTAGGTGAAACCATCGCAATTTATTTTGTTTTGAATTTAATTTTTGATGTAAACCTTTACAAAATTCTTAATCCTGAAGGTGGTGCGATCGCTTCAATGATCGTAGCAAAATTTGGAGAAGCCACCCCAAATGAAATCAAAGCATTACTAGGAGCAGGTTTAATTCTTTTCATCATGACACTGTTTGTAAATTTACTTGCAAATTACATCGTTAAAAGAAGTCAGAGAGAAAGACTTGTATGACAGTTACACTTGAAAAACCAATAACTAATGTAAAACCCCCAAAACCTTGGGCAAAAAGAAATCGATCAACAGTAATCAATAATTCAATTGCAGTAATTCTTCCAACATTGGTGTTGGCAACTCTATTTTTTATGACTGATATCCCTGGGCCAGTGTTAGTAGTTGTGGTTTTTTTCCCACTGCAACTGCTAACAGCTGGTGTTACTTCTTTCATTGACAAAGGTAAAAGAGGAATAGGAGACTCACTTCTTTCAGTGGGTTGTGTAACCGCTTTTGGTTTAGTGGTAGCACTTCTTGGTTCAGTAGTTCTATCAGTTGTTGCTAGAGGATTACCAGCAATTAAGTTCAATTTCTTGTTTCAGAACAATATTTATATAAGTCCAACTACAGAACTTTCATATGGTGGAATTGGGCACGCTTTACTTGGAACTTTTCTTGTGGTTTTGATTGCCGCATTAATCGCGGTTCCACTAGGAATTGCTAGTGCAATTTACATAACTGATATCAAGGGACGTGCAGCAGGTTTTGTTCGATTTATGGTGCAAGCAATGAGTGGAGTTCCTTCAATTGTTGCAGGACTATTTATTTTCGCCGCAATTATTTTGACAGACGTGGTTGGATTTTCTGCCATAGCTGGCGGATTAGCTTACGCAATCTTGATGTTACCAACAGTTGCAAGAACTGCTGAAGAAGTTTTAAGACTTGTTCCTAAAGAAGTAAGAGATGCAGCAGTTGCTCTTGGATCTAGCAGAGCAAGAGTGACAATGCGAATTGTTCTTCCAACTGCAAAGACTGGTTTAATTACCGCGGTAGTACTAGGAATAGCAAGAATTATTGGAGAAACTGCTCCGTTACTACTTACTACATCGAATGCCAACAATACGAATTTAAATCCATTTAGTAATCCTGTTTCGACAATTCCAGTTTATATTTTTCAATATTTAGGCTCTGGATATCAAACATCAATCCAAAGAGCCTGGGGTGCGGCATTAGTCCTTTTAATTACAGTAGCGATTTTGTTTGCCATAACTAGATACCTATCAAGAAACAAAAAGGGGAATGTATGACAATGGATGCGACAAGAATTGCCTCAACAACTAATGTTGACCTTGAAGCGACAGGGGTCAGAGTGCCAAATACGCCACAGGATGCGCACCCACGTAATCCGGGAGATGCCAACGTTCATCTTGAAACCAAAGATGTTCATATTTGGTTTGGTCAAAGATTAATTATTGAAAAGGTAAATCTTGCATTCCCTGAAAACTCTGTAACTGCATTAATTGGTCCTTCTGGTTGTGGAAAATCAACTTTTTTAAGAACTTTGAATAGAATGCATGAATTTATTCCAGGTGCAGCCCTAGCTGGACAAATTCTTTATGACGGAAAAGATATTTACGATTCTCAAGTAGATCCTGTAGATATTCGAGTGCAAATTGGAATGGTATTTCAAAGACCAAACCCATTTCCTTCCATGAGTATTAGAGAAAATGTCCTTTCAGGATTGCATTTAGCTCAATTGAAATATGAAAATCCAGACGAAATAGTTAGAACATGTCTAGAACGTGCAAGTTTGTGGACCGAAGTTAAAGACAGATTAAATGCCTCAGCATCTTCACTTTCTGGTGGTCAACAACAACGACTTTGTATTGCTCGAGCACTTGCAGTTAATCCAAAAGTACTTTTGATGGACGAACCTTGTTCAGCACTAGATCCAGGGTCAACCAGAAGAATTGAAGGAACAATTAAAGAGTTGAGTCAAGAAATGACAATTGTCATAGTTACTCACAACATGGCGCAAGCGCAAAGAGTTTCTGACTACACAGCTTTCTTCTTGGCCGAAGAGGGTGCTCCAGCCCAGGTTGTTGAAAGTGGTCGAACTGATGAAATATTCATGCGACCTAGAGATTCTCGCACCAACGATTATGTGAACGGACTTTTCGGCTAAAACACCAGTTACTGGTGTGAAAAAAGTTTGCCAAGAGTTAACTTTTACTTCTTGTTTGGTTCTTCTAAATTCATCTAACTAGTAACTCAGGCTAACTACCTTGAAACTAGTGAAGAAACTCTTCACTATTCAAGGAGAAAAAATGGTTCGCCTATCTCGTGGCATAGTCGCGGGTGCTGTTGCACTAGGCATGGTTGTTGC
>JBJOKB010000103.1:0-4853 GCA_046046315.1 Actinomycetota bacterium
CACGAAAGAATGGATCGACAAGAACAACTAAGAATCTTAAGAAGACTAAATGCCGCAGAAGCGTTTGAAAAATTCTTACACACTAAATATGTTGGTCAAAAACGATTTTCTCTTGAGGGAAGTGAATCAGCAATTGTTTCACTCGATTCAATCTTGGTTGAAGCTGCAAACGACAATCTAGTTGAAGTTGATATTGCCATGCCTCATCGTGGCAGATTAAATGTTTTAGCAAATATTGCTGGCAAATCTTATGAAAGAATATTCCGCGAATTCGAAGATGTTGGCGCACCTGGGTTTGTTCAAGGATCTGGTGACGTTAAATATCATTTGGGCACTTATGGAAAATTTACAACTGAAGAAGGCACAAGTGTTCCGGTTTATTTAGCAGCAAATCCATCTCATCTTGAAGCAGTGGATCCTGTACTAGAAGGAATTGTTAGAGCAAAACAAGACAAACTTGGCAAAGGTCATGATCACCCGATATTGCCAATTTTGTTACATGGAGATGCATCTTTTGCTGGTCAGGGCGTGGTTCTAGAAACCCTGAACCTTTCCAAATTACGTGGATACAACACAGGTGGAACAATTCATTTAATTGTTAATAATCAAGTTGGATTTACAACTGCACCTGCAGATGCCAGGAGTTCTACCTATGCCAGTGATATGGCAAAAACTATTCAAGCGCCAATTTTTCACGTGAATGGAGACGATCCAGAATCTGTTTCTTTGGTTTCTAGACTTGCATATCAATATAGAAAAGAATTTAAAAAAGATGTAATTATAGACATGATTACCTACCGTCGCCGTGGACACAATGAAGCTGATGACCCATCATTAACGCAACCACTTATGTATCAAATAATTGACGAAAAACGAAGTGTTCGAAAACTTTACACAGAAGCACTCATTGGAAGAGGCGATATCACTGTTGAAGAAGCAGAAAATGCATTAATTGACTATCAAAACCAATTAGAAAGAGTTCTAGCTGAAACAAAAGGTGACTTGAAGAAAGTCGATCCAATACCCGTTGACAATCGACCTATATTTCCTGCAGAAGTTGAAACAAAAATTTCCCGTGAGTTAATTGATCGCATCGCCCAAACACAAGTTAATTTACGTGAAGGATTTACCCCTCACCCAAGACTTTGGCCACAATTGGAACGTCGTGCACAGATGATTAAGGACGACACTATTGATTGGGCAATGGGCGAAGCATTAGCTGTTGGATCACTACTTTCCGAAGGACATTGGGTTCGAATTGCAGGACAAGATGCAAGACGCGGAACTTTCGGACAGCGCCACGGAGTAATTGTTGATTACAAAACAGGTCAAGGTTACAAACCTCTTAAACAAGTTGCTAAAGAAGGAACACGATTGTTTGTAATTGATTCAGCGTTGACTGAATTTGCTGGCATGGGTTTTGAATATGGCTATTCAGTAGCAAGCCCTGACTCACTAGTTATGTGGGAAGGACAATTTGGTGACTTCGCAAACGGTGCACAAACAATAATTGATGAATTTATTTCATCAGGAGAACAAAAATGGCAGCAAGAATCCGGTCTAGTTTTGTTATTACCTCACGGTATGGAAGGTCAAGGACCAGACCATTCTTCAGGTCGAATTGAAAGATTCTTAAGTTTGGCAGCTCAAGACAATATGACAATTGCTCAACCTTCAACAGCAGCTTCATATTTTCACTTACTTCGTTGGCAAGTCTTAAACCCACACAACAAACCTCTTATTGTTTTCACTCCTAAATCAATGCTTAGGGCAAAACCTGCAACAAGTGCGACTAAAGATTTTACAGATGGAAAATTCAACCCAGTAATTGAAGATGTTAAGTCTGATAAAGCAAAGGTTAACAAAATAGTTTTGTGCACAGGAAAAATAAGTCATGAAATTTCTGCAGCAAGAGATGCCGCAAGTCTTGAAAATATTGCGATCATAAGACTTGAAAGGCTTTATCCACTTCCTGTTAAAGAAATAAAAAATCTGTTAACTGGATATTCAAGTGATGCAAAAATTATTTGGGCCCAAGATGAACCTGCAAACCAAGGCGCATATCCATTCATCATGACTGAACTTGCTCCACAACTAGGACGAATAATTACAAGAGCTTCTCGTCCAGCATCTAGCGCTCCTGCTGTTGGTTCTCACACCAAACATGATCAAGAACAATCAGACTTAATTAAATCTGTAATTGAATAATGCCCTCCCGGCAAAATAATTAATCACGCTATGAAAGGCTATGGTCATGAAAGCTTTTGCTAGTGATAATTACGCTCCGGTTCACCCATTGGTGTTGGACGAAATTTCTAAAATAAATCAAGATCATATGAAAGCTTATGGCGCTGATGAAGTAACAACAAAAGCAATTGAATTAATCAGAGAAACATTAGAAGATTCAAACTGCGAAGTAAATTTTGTTTTTAATGGTACAGGCGCAAATATCACAGGTTTACAAACAGTTATGAATTCCTGGAATTCTGTTATTTGTGCAAGCACAGCACACATTAATGTTGATGAAGGTGGCGCACCAGAAAGATTACTTGGTATTAAATTAGTGGATATACCAACTAAAGATGGAAAATTAACCCCTGAGTTAATAGCGCCTTATTGGGTGCGCATGGGTGATCCTCACACTTCTCAACCAAATGTTGTTTCAATAACACAGTCAACCGAGATGGGAACTGTTTACACTCCGGCAGAAATTAAAGCTTTATCTGAAATAGCTCATAAAAATAATTCATATTTACATATGGATGGAGCAAGAATAAGTAATGCTGCTGCCAGTCTTGGCGTTTCAATTGCAGATCTGACAAGTAAATCAGGAGTTGATATTTTTTCGTTTGGTGGAACCAAAAATGGATTACTCGGAGCCGAAGCAGTAATTTTATTCAAACCAGAATTAGCCTCAAAGTTTCCTTGGATTAGAAAATCAGCAATGCAATTAGCAAGTAAACATAGATATTTGGCAGCTCAATTCATAGCATTACTAACAAATGAATTATGGAAACAAAATGCAAACAACGCTAATCAAATGGCAAAATTACTTCGATCTAAAATTGAGAATAATCCTAAAGTAAAACTAACTCAACCAACACAAAGTAACGCAGTATTTGCAATACTTGATCCAGACCATACAACTGAACTCCAGAAAAAACATAATTTTTATGTTTGGAATGACAACACTGGTGAAGTTAGACTCATGTGTTCATGGGATACAAACATTGAAGATGTTGAACAATTTGCAGCAGATATTAATTCAGTTTGTAAATAAGGGCCAATACTTAAATAGCACTACGCCTTTAATTAAATCTCTAGGTACTTCTCCAAAAAGTCTTGAATCATCACTGAATTCGGCATTGTCTCCTTGTAACCAATAGCCATTATTCGTTATCGAGATAACTCTTTTTATGATCAACAGGTCTTGCTTATCGGGACGTTGAGCAATTACAACTTCATTTCGCTTTGCCTTTTTTGTTTTTCTAATTAAGACGAGGTCACCTGATCGAAATTTAGGTGACATGGACTCGCCCTGCACCCTTGCCACCATCAGACCGAAGTTTCCCACCATCTCATTGTGCTAAGTGGTTGATTTCAAGGTAATCTCAGGAATAACAATCCGAAGGAGTTAACAATGAGTTTATGGTCACCTAAGACAACCGTCTTTGCTCACTGCGATTTACCTTGTGGTGTTTATGACCCAGCCCAAGCAAGAATTGAAGCTGAATCTGTTAAAGCATGCATGGTTAAATACAACGATTCCAAAGACGCTGATTTTAAAAATCGTGCTGTTGCTATTAAAGAACAAAGATCAAATATGGTCAAAGAACATCTTTGGGTTTTGTGGACCGACTATTTCAAACCAGCACATTTTGAAAAATATCCACAACTTCATGTTCTTTTCAATGAAGCAACAAAACTTGCTGGAGCTGCCGGAACTAAAGGCACAAATGATGTTGCTGTAGCCGATAATTTATTAGGCAAGATTAAAGAAATTGACACAATTTTTTGGGAAACTAAAAAAGCGTAAATTAATTTCTGTAACAAAAGCCTCGGTTTACCGAGGCTTTTGTTATTTAGATTGTCACTTTAAATTCAAATAAACTTTTTTCGATTAATTGGTAGAAGTCCTACCACTAAAGAATACGCTGCAATAAGTGCAATAGAAAAACCAAAAATTTTCGTCATAATTTTGTCGTCTTCAATTAAAGGCCAACCAATAATTAAAACAAATAATTGGATTAATAAAAAAGGGGTAAAAAATCTTTTACGCAGATTAGAAAATCCTTTTGAAATATAAATAATTATTACGGCTAAAAGGAGGTACAAAACTACCTCGGAAATTAAAGTCGCCCAACTTTCAATTAATTTAGAATAAATCGCTGATACAAATACAAAAATAGAAAATCCGAAAAGTGCTATACCTTCAAGTAAGGTAAAAGCTGCAGCCCATTTAATTTGAAATATATTTTTCATAGGCTATTAGCCTATATGTAAACCTGTATGAGTGTGATCAATATCTTTAATTTTTGCCCCAAAGCGTTGTTCGTATTTACCTATTTTCCAAATAAGTATGGATAGTGCAAATGTTAAAACAAATGAAAGCACTATGAAATAACCAATTGAACTTAAATCAATAGCAGTAATACTTTTAAATGGCTCTGTATCCCCAAGACCAAAATTGTCTGAAGCAACGCTTATCCACTGCACAGTTCCAATGCCCAGAGCCACAAAAACTGAAAGTCCTGTTGTGGTTATGTTGTAATAAATTTTTCTTAACGGACTTGTGAAAGCCCATGAATAAGCTTTTGTCATGAATATTCCATCTAAAGCATCCATCATCGACA
>JBJOKB010000046.1:0-9018 GCA_046046315.1 Actinomycetota bacterium
TCACCGTTTGTTTCAATTTGTTTGCCACCAAGATTTCTTAATTTGGTGCTAATTTCTTGACCAAAAGGATTTACTCGATCTGGATCAACATCTTTAAATTGTTTATAAACATTGTCTGAAAGTGCAGATTTAATGGTTGAAGCAGTCCAAGTATTAATTGTTACTTGTGGTCCCAGTTTTAAATTAAATGCACCAGAACTTTTAGCAAAATCTCTTAGTGGAGTTAACCAGTCCACTACATTTTTTGCATAATCTGGAGTTAACACTGGTCCTTCAGGTAAATAAAAGAGAGACCATTTAGTTTTAGGAATATTTCTAATTAAAATTAATCCAACACAAACTAACTTTTTATCATCAAACCATCCAACTGATTTTGATTTCCAACCACCTTTTACCTCTGCCCAACAAGGCAATTGTAAGAATGAAAAAGTTTGGTAGTTCTTTAAAAATTCAACATGTGTATTTTTATCTATTTCTTTAAGGATCAAAGACATTTAACTAACCTGTTTCAATAGAAAGTCAATATCGTCTTTTACACCAGGTTCAGCTGTTTCAATTATCACGTTACAACCAGCATCTTTAATTACCTGAGCAATTTGTTCCTGAGGTAGAAGGGATTCAGCAAAATTACTATGCCTATCACGAGAGGAATCAAATTCATCGCGGGATCCATTGGCATGAATTAAATCAATTCTTTTAGTTATGGATTTAATTTCTTTAACAATCGTTTTTAAATCAATTCCCGCCGCCCAGGCATGACAAGTGTCTAAACAAAATCCCACATCAGTATGTCCAACACTTTTCCATAAATTAGTTAAGTTCTCTTTTGTTCTAGCCATTGCATGAGATCCACCAGCAGTATTTTCAATTAAGACTGGAACATGCATTTGGGTTTGTTCGCAAGCTTTTCGCCAATTATCAAATCCTGCATTTGGATCATCATCTTTTGTGACATGTCCACCATGAACAATCACACCTTTAGCATTTACTTCTGCTGCTAAATCAACAGTTTGTTGTAAAAGTTTTCTACTTGGAATTCTGATTCGATTATTAGTGCTAGCAACATTTATTACATAAGCGGCATGAATATAAATATCCATTTTTAAATCTTTTGCTTGGGCTGCTAATTCTTTAGCGCCACCTGGAAAATCAAGGGCGGGTTTCTTCCAACCTTGGGGATCGCCCACCTGGATTTGAAAACACTGAGCCCCAATTTTTTGAGCGTGTTTCACAGGATCTGGGTCCGAACCAAAAGCGGCACCGATTAATTGAGTCATTTGTATCCAAGGCTAATGACCTCGAAACCATGAGAGTTAAGCCTCACGGGTAATCTTTGAACCTCAAACAAAAGTAGTCAGCAAATGAAGACTTTTGCTTGAAAAGGCATTACATATTTTTAGCCTCCTGTCGAAGCAAATGGCTTTGACCGAATTAGTCCAAAGGGGGAAGGCAAAAAGCATGCGTAAATATGAAGTCATGGTCATTCTTGATCCTGAACTAGAAGAAAAAACCGTAAGCCCAAGTTTGGAAACTTTCCTTAACGTTGTGCGCCAAGATGGCGGCAAAGTTAACAAAGTTGATATTTGGGGTCGTCGCCGTTTGGCATTTGAAATCAATAAGAAAACAGAAGGAATCTATGCAGTATTAGATATCACTTCTTCAGCATTTGCTGTTTCTGAACTTGATCGCCAACTTAATTTAAATGAATCAGTTATGCGTACCAAAGTTGTGCGCCCTGAAGCAAGATCGGCTAAATAGAAATGGCACAAGGAGATATCAACGTAACCATCGTGGGTAACTTAGTTCGCGATCCTGAACTTCGTTTCACCAAAAATGGTCAAGCTGTTGCATCTTTCACAGTTGTTTCTTCATCTCGCTACATGGATAAAACAACCAATGAGTGGAAAGATTCCGACCCAGTATTTATGAATTGCAACGTTTGGCGTGAGCACGCAGAAAACGTAACTAATTCATTAACAAAAGGTGCTCGAGTAATTGTTACTGGCAAATTAAAACAACGTTCTTACACAACTAAAGAAGGACAAGAAAGACAAGTTGTGGAATTAGAAGTTGAAGATGTTGGACCAGCATTACGTTATGCAACCGCAAAAGTTTCCAAAATTGCTCGCGAAGGCGGAAACAATTTTGGTGGCAATAATTCTGCACCAGCAAGTTCACCTGCTGCTGCAAATGATGATCCATGGGCTACTCCAGATGCAGGTTCAGGCTGGAATGGCGCAAACGACGAAGCTCCCTTTTAAGAAAGAAGAAAAAATAAATGCCAAGAAAACAAGTTAAGCAATCAAGAACCGGAAAGAGTTCAGCACCAAAGAACTTAAAACCGATGAAGATGAAAGCTTGCCCATTTTGCAAGAAAGAAATCACCTACATCGACTACAAAGACATTAATTTGTTACGTAAATACATTTCTGATCGCGGCAAAATCCGTGCCAGACGTGTAACAGGAAACTGCACCAGACACCAAAGAGACGTTGCTTCTGCTGTTAAGAATGCACGTGAAATGGCACTGTTGCCTTACACCACCACAACCAGATAAGGATTATTGAAAATGAAACTTATTCTTACCCAAGTTGTTGAAGGTTTAGGAAACCCTGGCGACATTGTTTCTGTCAAAGATGGCTTTGGTCGTAACTACTTAATCCCTAGAAGATTAGGTGTTGCTTGGACAAAAGGCGGACAAAAACAAGTTGATCAAATTAAACGTGCACGTTCTGCTCGTTCTGTAAGAGATCTTGATCATGCTAAAGAAATTGCTAATGCAATTTCATCTTTGAACGTTGTTGTTAAAGCCCAAGTAGGAGAAACAAATAGATTATTTGGTTCTGTGACAACTTCAGACATCGTTAAAGCTGTTCAAGATGCAGGTGGTCCGAAATTGGATCGTCGTACCCTTACTTTGAAACATCCAATCAAAATAGCTGGCAAACATAGAATTCCAGTTAAGTTGCACCAAAATGTTTCAACAGCGATAACTGTAAACATTGTAAATCGCTAAATAATTAATTAAATTTAATGCCCAGTGATTTTTCACTGGGCATTATTTTTAAGTAAATTAACTAAACCATCTGCTGCTTTTTCAAGCATTTCAAGTACTTCATAAAAATCATCAATTGGTTGATGATATGGATCTGGTACAACTAAATCTTCATGATCATCTGCTAAATCTCTTAATTGAGGATCAAACCTTCTCATTAGTTGTATTTTGTGGGCATGTTCTTCTGGGGCTATTGCTAAAAGATTTCTTAAATTGTCTTGATCCATTACTAATATTAAATCTCGTTCAGCAAACCATTGTTTTTTAAATTGTCTGGCTGTATGGGATATTTCATAACCTGATTCGCGTAACACTTTTACACTTTTAGCATTGGCATCTTCTCCTTCATGCCAATTACCGGTGCCTGCTGAATCCACAAAAATATCTAAACCAGCTTTATCAAGTCGATCTTTTAAAACAACTTCACCAATTGGGGATCTACAAATATTTCCAGCACAAACTACGGAAATTGACTTGATCTCTTTGAAGTTCATCAAAAATAGTTTCGCATGGTCATGGTGTGACGATAGTTGTTAGTGGCCAAAAAAGTACTAAAAATATTTTTTACCCACAACTAAATATTTATATAAGTGCAGGTCAGTGGCATTTAAGGTCCTTTTGGGTGATCGTTACTCCCCACCTTGTCCACAGCTTTTTGGTCAATTGTCCTCAGTGATTTGCAGTTGTCCCCGACTTGTCCACAGGCTCATCCACAAGCGACTTTGTGCTCAGAGCCCCTTTACCTCTACGTTGAAACCTTAGAGATTTTGTTCTAATAAAAACGTCACACCTCGGTGAGATATTTATGTTGGGCACTTTTATTCAAAGAAGGGGTTGGTAGTTACTTAAATGTCAGTTTCTGAATTACCAATTCCTCATCAAGATCCAACGAGAACTCCACCACAAGATGTAGCAGCTGAACAAAGCGTTATTGGCGCGATGCTGTTATCAAAAGATGCCATCGCAGATGTTGTAGAACAAGTTAGAGAACATGATTTTTACCGACCAAATCATCAAACATTATTTTCAACAGTTATTGATTTGTATTCACGCGGTGAACCAGCTGATGCTGTAACAGTTGCAGCAGAACTAACCCGAAGTGGTGAACTTGCAAAAATTGGCGGTGCTGCTTATTTGCACACACTTGTTGCCTCTGTTCCAACCGCAGCAAATGCTGGATATTACGCACGCATTGTTAAAGAAAAAGCAATCTTAAGAAGACTTGTTGAGGCTGGCACTCGAATTGTACAAATGAGTTATAACGAAGCAGGCGAAGTAGACAATTTAGTTGATCGCGCTCAAGCAGAAATTTATGATGTCACAGACAGAAGAACAACTGATGATTATCAAAAATTAGATAAATTAATGAATCAAGCTTTAGAAGAAATGAATGCAATTGCCCAACACGGTGACAAACTTGTTGGCATTCCAACTGGTTTTGCTGAAATGGATAGATTACTAAACGGTTTGCAACCTGGACAATTAATTATGTTAGCTGCCAGACCTGGTATGGGTAAATCAACTTTAGGCCTAGATTTTGCAAGAGCTGCATCGATTAAAAATAATGCGACAGCAGCTGTCTTCTCACTTGAAATGGGAAGAAATGAAATTGTGATGCGTTTACTTTCTTCTGAATCAAGTATTGGTTTAACCGCAATGCGTAGTGGAAAAATGAATGAAGCAGATTGGCAAAAACTTGCTCGCAAAATGAGTAATGTTTCTAATGCACCTTTATTTATTGATGATTCTCCTAATTTAACAATTACTGAAATTAGAGCAAAATGCAGAAGATTAAAACAACGTCATGATTTAAAACTTGTTGTTGTGGATTATTTGCAGTTGATGACAAGTGGTCGAAAAGTTGAATCTCGTCAACAAGAAGTTTCAGAATTTTCTCGATCTTTAAAACTACTTGCTAAAGAATTAGATGTGCCAGTTGTAGCAATTTCTCAGCTAAATCGTGGTCCAGAACAAAGAACAGATAAAAGACCGATGCTTTCAGATTTAAGAGAATCAGGTTCTTTGGAACAAGATTCTGACGTTGTTATTTTGATTCATCGCGAAGAACACTACGACAAAGATAATCGTCCTGGTGAAGCAGATTTAATTGTGGCAAAACATAGAAACGGTCCAACAGCAACAATCACAGTTTCCTTTCAAGGTCACTACTCACGCTTTGCTGAAATGCAAAATAATTACAACACACCTATTGCTCCACAAAATTCACAAAATGAAGGTTGATAGAAACAAGTTAAGTTCTAATCTTTTAAAAGAAAGAGAACTTTACTTACAAAGAAATCCAAAATCATTAGCACTTTTTAATTCAGCTACAAATCTTTTTGGTCAAGTTCCCATGACTTGGATGAATAAATGGTCAGGTGGTTTCCCAATTTATTTAGATCATGCTCAGGGAAACAGAATTAAATCAGTTGATGGTCACACCTATATCGATTTTGCACTCGGTGACACTGCAGCAATGGCTGGACATTCCCCACTAGAGGTAAGTGAAGCCATAAATAATCGATACACAAAATTAGGTGGAGCAACCACAATGTTGCCAACCGAAGATGCTCAATGGGTTGCAAATGAATTAGCTAAAAGATTTAAAGTTCCACTTTGGTCTTTTTCTCTTTCTGCTACAGATGCAAATAGATGGGCTTTAAGACTTGCTCGAATGGTTACAGCTAGATCTAAAGTTTTAGCTTTTTCTTATGGTTATCACGGCACAGTTGATGAAACTTTTGTAGTTAGTGGACCAAATGGTGAAACAAAATTGCGTCCAGGAAATGTGGGTGCACCTGGAAATATAAATGAAACAACAAGAGTTGCTGAATTTAATGATTTAGAAAGTGTTGAAAAAGCATTATCTAATGGTGATATTGCAGTAATAATTACTGAACCAGCTTTGACAAATATTGGCATAGTTCTTCCTGAACCAGGATTTTTAGAAGGTTTAAGAGAATTAGCAACAAAGTATGGATCCTTGTTACTAATTGATGAAACCCATACTTTCTCTGCCGGAATTGGTGGCATGACAAAAGCAAATAATCTAAATCCTGACATTGTTACAATTGGTAAATCAATTGGTGGCGGAATTCCATCTGGTGCTTATGGCATAACTCAAGAATTGGCTGATAAAGCACGCAAGCAAACTGGGGCAGATTTAGTTGATGTTGGTGGAGTGGGTGGAACATTATCTGGAAATGCTTTGTCAGTTGCTGCGATGAGAGCAACTTTAGAAAAAGTATTAACCGAAGATAATTTTTCCCACATGATTAAATTAGCCACAAAGTTCACAAAAGAAGTTCAACAAATATTAGATGAAACTAAACTTGATTGGTCAATAAGTCAACTAGGGGCAAGAGCTGAATATAGATTTGCAAATCCCGCACCAAAAAATGGCAGCGAATCAGCACAAGCAAGTGATGATGAACTAGATGAATATATGCATTTATTCACGATCAACCGAGATATTTTGATGACACCATTTCATAACATGGCTTTAATGTGTCCTGTTACAAAAGAATCAGACGTTGATCGTCACACTGAAGTATTTAAAGAAGCAATTAATTTGATAATTTAATTGGCTTTCTTAAATAATTTATTACATAAAAAACTGCGATTGCAAAAGCAACAGAACCTAGAGCCCAAGTAGTTAGTGGGTTAGGTAGGAAATCCCACCACCATTCAACATCTTTATTTAAATTCCAATCAGTTTTATCACTCCCAGTAAAACCACTGCTTACTCCAGTTATGTATCGACGCATTGTGTAGTGAAGTGCGAAAGCGTGAGCAATTACAACTGATCCGTATAAAACAAAAGCTTGGGGGAAAGTGAAAGTAATTGATTCTTTATTGAAAGACAACAAAGTTATTCCCATGAAAACCATTAATAATGGGAGGAAATATCTTGGTTGTACTCCTTCTCCTACAAAGTTAAAACCTAAATAAAGAATTCTTAAAGGTAAATAAAATATAGCCCCCATAATTAAAATTAGGCTAATATTTTTTTGCCAAGTAGTAACTCTTAATCCAATAAAGAAAAATCCAATTAACACCAAGAAACTAAAGAAACTAGTCATGGGTGGCATTGGAGTATCAAACCAACCGAGTGGCCAACCGCCAACTGAACCATCGATTAATCTTGGCCACTGGCTTATATTTCTAAACCACAATTCACCTTTAGTTCTATTTGGATCTCCACCTTGTAAACCTGAGGACCAACCAAGAGTTGATGGTGTCGTTAAGAATTCATATAGAGCAATTAGTCCAACAACGATAGGCAATACATATCTATAATTTAATTTGAATAAAGACTTAATTGGTGCGTGAATAAATAGAATTACTAAAGTAACAAGAATCAAATAAGGACTTGCTTCAGATCTGGAATTTATCGCCATCAAACCAGTTGTGAAAGTTAGAACTGCATTTATTACTAAATGTTTTTTATCTTTGGCTTGTAAGAATGAAAGAAGCGCTGCCCAATAAATACCCAAACCAATGATGGACCAACTGCTTGGATTAGTAGAGGGAATTGTAAATAATGCAAGAGGGGTAACAACGGATACCCAAGTTCCAAGTAAGGCAAATCTGATAACTGGTGCAGAATAAATTGCTGTAATGGTGAGAAGTATTACTGCGAGAATTGAATTAAAGATTCTCATTAACATTGTGGATTGAAGAGTGTTATCGCCTATCAGAAAATTCATGGTCCAATAAAAACCATTAGGAAATCTTCCAGTTTCATTAGTTCTAGATCCAGCTAATTCGTTGTTGCTCCAATCAAATTGTTTGGCTTGGCAAGCAGCACTATTTTCAGAATTAAACGCAAAACAAATTGCAGAAGGCGAGAGAGGTGTTGGAGTTTTTCCATAACCATCACCAGCAACTTCTGGGTCACAAATTCCAGAAACTGCACCGTGGGAACACCAAATTGCTGGTAAATGAAAATCATCATCTGGAGCAGAACCGGGAGGGGAAGCAAAAGCCCAAACAGAAAGTGCAACAAAAGCACTTATTGCTGCAAGGGCTATGGGAAAAATCGTGCGTAAACGCAAAGGACTAACTCCTCATTCGTGCTCTAATTACTCACTTGAGAGTAGTGCAAGGTCTTACGCCTAATCTTTACTCATGACGACGCCACACCTGCGCGATGACTTAGCCAGCATGCCTGCATATAAGGCAGGTGCGACTCCAAAAGCAAAACCAGGTATTGAAACTTTTAAGGTTTCTGCAAATGAAAATCCTTATTCACCAATTCCAGCAATTGTGGAAGCTATAACTAAAGCAGCTCAAAGTGTGCAACGCTATCCAGATCCAGCATCAATTCGTTTAAGAACAAAATTAGCTAATAAATACAAAGTTGGAATTGAAAATATTCAAGTTGGCACAGGTTCTGTTGCAGTATTAACACAATTAATTCAAGCTTCATCAACTGTTGGTAATGAAGTTATATTTGCCTGGCGCTCATTTGAGGCCTATCCAATTATTACCAAAGTAGCTGGGGCGACTCCGGTAATCATTCCATTAACAAAAACTTTTGAATATGATTTAGATGCAATGGCAAAAGCAGTTACAAATAAAACTAGTTGCATTCTTTTATGCAGTCCAAATAATCCAACAGGGCCAGCAATAAAAAAAGAAGCGTTTTTAAATTTTATTAACCAAATCCCAGAAAGTGTTTTAATTGTTTTAGATGAGGCCTACACAGAATTTGTGAGAGATGATTCAGCTGTTGAAGGAATGCGCGATGCGTGGGGTAAGAAAAATGTGGCAATTCTTAGAACTTTCTCCAAGGCATATGGCATGGCAGGTTTACGTGTTGGTTTTTGCATTGCTCAAACACATGTAATTGAAACTTTAAATAAAGTTGCCTTAACTTTTGGTGTAACCAATTTAGCTGAAGAAGCAGGTCTTGCTGCTCTTGATAACGAAGCAGAATTAATGCAAAGAATAAACACATT
>JBJOKB010000121.1:0-3880 GCA_046046315.1 Actinomycetota bacterium
AGAATTGGCTACAAGGAAATAGAAGACGGAGCATTAAAAAGATGAAACCAGAAATTCATCCAGATTACGCAGAGACAACTGTCACCTGCTCTTGTGGAAATACATTTCAAACACGTAGCACCGCAAAGAATGGTGTTATGCATGCAGAAATTTGTCAACAATGCCATCCGTTCTATACCGGTAAACAAAAGATTTTGGATACCGCAGGTCGCGTATCAAAGTTTGAAAAGCGTTACGGCAAAACAGCCAACAAATAGCTAAACTTACGGACGTCGGTTTTAAAACACATTGATTGTGTTTTAAAAAACCGGCGTCCGTTTTGTTTTATCCAAATGCACATTAGAAGGAAGGTGATGGCAAATGTTCGAGGGAGTAGTTGATTTAGCAGCTGAATTAGTTGATCTTGAACATCAAATGTCTGATCCTAAACTTCACTCAGACCAAAATAAGGCAAGACAAGTCGGTCGAAGATTCTCGGAATTAAAACCTATTGTTGCAACATGGCGTGAATACCAAAAACTTGTGGAAGATCATGCTGCTGCAGTTGAGCTTTCAATGGATGATTCCAGTTTTAAAGTAGAAGCTGAAAAAATAGCAGCAGAAGTTCAAGTTTTGGCAGATAAATTACAAATGATGCTAATTCCAAGGGATCCTTTGGATGGCAAAGATGTGATTGTGGAAGTTAAATCTGGAGAAGGTGGCGAAGAGTCAGCGTTATTTGCTGGTGATTTAGTTCGCATGTATTTACGCTTTGCTGAGAAACGTGGTTGGAAAGCAACTTTGATAGATGCTGTTGATTCAGATATGGGTGGATATAAGAATGCATCTATTTCTATAAAAGCAAAAGGAAATCCTGAAATTGGTACAGCACCTTATGCGTGGATGAAACATGAAGGCGGAGTTCATCGTGTGCAAAGAGTTCCAGTTACCGAATCGCAAGGTCGAGTGCACACTTCAGCTGCAGGTGTTTTAGTTTTTCCTGAAGCAGAAGAAATCGATGTTGAAATTAATAACGAAGACATTCGAGTTGATGTTTATAGATCATCTGGTCCTGGTGGACAGTCTGTTAACACTACTGATTCAGCCGTGAGAATTACCCACATTCCAACTGGAATTGTTGTTTCTTGTCAGAACGAAAAAAGTCAATTACAAAACAAAGAGTCAGCACTTAGAATTTTAAGAGCACGTTTATTATCTGCTGCAGAAGAAGCTCGGGCTCAAGAAGAATCAGCCTCAAGAAAATCTCAAGTGAGAACAGTTGATCGTTCTGAAAGAATTAGAACTTATAACTTTCCAGAAAATCGCTTAACCGATCATCGAACAGGATTTAAATCTCATAATTTGGATCAAATTCTTAATGGAGATTTAGATCCAGTATTGCAATCTTGTGTTGATATGGAAATCACCCAGAAGTTGGCTGAGGTTGGGGAAACTCGTTGAGTAAATTAACAAGAAGTGTTCTTGTTGATATTGAGTTAAGGCTAAAAAACGCTGGAGTGCCTAGTCCTCGCGTTGATGCAGAATCTATCGTTGCTTTTTCTCTAGGTATTGAAAGAAGCCGTGTTGGTTTAGTTAATGAAATAAACGATGATCAATATAGGGAAATAGAAAAACTTGTTGAAAAAAGAGTTAGAAGAATTCCTTTGCAACATTTGTTAGGGGAACAAGGATTTAGAAGATTAGTGCTCGAAGTTGGACCTGGGGTGTTCATTCCTCGACCAGAAACCGAATTACTTGTTGAATCAACCGTTAGATATCTAAATGATAAAAAACAAAGCAAAAATATTGTTGTAGATCTTTGCTCTGGTTCAGGAGCAATTGCATTAGCACTCGCCACTGAGGTTAATGATTTAGATGTTTACGCAGTTGAAAAATCCCCAGAAGCTTTTCACTTCTTAACAAAAAATTTAGAAAAAAATGAAGAATTAATTACTCTTGCAAAATCTAGATTTACGGCAATTAATGCCGATATAATTGATTCAATAAAAGATTTAGAAAATCTTAAATCACAAGTTGATGCCCTAGTTTCAAATCCGCCCTACATCCCAAACAAGATGATTCCTCGGGAACCAGAAGTCAAAGACCACGAACCTGAAATGGCCCTCTTTGGCGGCAAAGATGGTTTGGATGTTGTGAGAGTTGTGATAAAGCTTGCTCAATATTTACTAAAACCTGGTGGGTTTATTGCAATTGAGCATGCTGATGTGCAAGGTTCAAATATAGAGGAATCTGGAGTTCCATATTTGCTCTTGGAGTCAAAAGCTTTTACCAAAGTTGAAGATCGAAGGGATTTAAACGGTTTACCTAGATACACCGTAGGTATAAAAATATGATTCGTAAATTTTCAATGAATAATGAAATGGAAAGAAAAGATGGAATAACTGCAGCTGTTGCTGCAGCAAAACGTGGCGATTTAGTGGTTTTACCAACTGACACTGTTTATGGATTAGGAACCGATGCATTTTCTAAACATGGCCCACAAAAATTGTTAGCCGCCAAAGGCCGGGAAAGAAATATGCCCATTCCAGTTTTAGTTGGTCACGTCAAAGCATTGGATGGACTTGCTCAAAGAGTCGATCCAATTACTAAATCTTTAGCAGAAGCATTTTGGCCTGGAGCATTAACAATTGTGGTTAAGGCCCAACCAACTTTGCAATGGGATTTAGGTGAAACAAATCAAACTGTGGCATTACGAATGCCTTTAAATCCAATTGCAATTGAATTACTAAATGCTGTTGGTCCCATGGCTGTAAGTAGTGCAAACAAGACTGGACAACCTGCTGCAACCAATGTGGATGAAGCGATTTCTCAATTAGGAGAATCAGTGACGATCTATTTGGATGGGGGACAAACCCCAGGAAATGTTGCTTCAACGATTGTGGATGTTTCATCTGGTGAAATAAAAGTGCTACGCCAAGGTGCAATTCCACTAGAGGAGATTCGTCTCATAGTCCCCAATATTGAAGTTCTGCCATAGTATTTAGCACAAGAGCAATAGGGGGTAATTAACAAAATGGGTAACAGTACATTTTGGGGTCCAGATTGGGATTCCTTACAAAATCAAGATCCAGAAATTGCTTCTCTATTACTTAAAGAATTAGAAAGAGCACGCGGTGGTCTTCAATTAATTGCCAGTGAAAACTTCACATCTCCAGCTGTATTAGCAGCATTGGGAAGTACTTTTAGTAATAAATATGCCGAAGGATATCCAGGCAAACGTTATTACGGCGGATGTTCTGTTGTTGATGAAGCAGAAGTTATTGGTATCGAAAGAGCAAAAAAACTTTTTGACGCAGAACATGCAAATCTTCAACCACATTCTGGAGCAAGTGCAAATATTGCAGTTTATGGTGCATTTACAAAGCCAGGTGACACAGTTTTAGCAATGAGTCTTGCTCAAGGTGGCCATTTAACTCACGGTTCTCCAGTCAGTTTTTCTGGTAAATGGTTTAATCCTGTTGGTTATTCTGTTGATCCTAAAACCGAATTAATTGATTATGACAATGTGCGCGATTTGGCAAAACAACATAAACCAAAAATGATTGTGGCTGGAGCAACGGCTTATCCTCGTTTGGTTGATTTCAAACTAATGCGCGAAATTGCTGATGAAGTTGGAGCAATTCTTTGGGTGGATGCGGCCCATTTCATTGGTTTAGTTGCCGGTAAAGCTATTCCTAGTCCTGTGCCGTATGCAGATGTTGTTTCATTTACCACTCATAAAGTTTTACGTGGACCACGTGGCGGAATGATTGTTTGTAAAGCCGAGCATGCCCAAGCAATCGATAAAGCAGTATTTCCAATGATGCAAGGTGGACCATTAATGAATGGAGTTGCTGCCAAAGCAGTTGCTCTTAAAGAATGTGCCACACCTGAATATCAG
>JBJOKB010000004.1:0-5388 GCA_046046315.1 Actinomycetota bacterium
TGGAAGATGGGAGCCATGATTAAGGGAGCTGGGATGCTAGCACCCGATATGGCAACGATGCTTTGTCTCATCACAACAGATGCAGATTTATCAGATATCGATCACCAACAAATACTTCAAGCGGTCACTAATAAGACTTTAAATCGAGTGGATTCCGATGGTTGCACTTCAACAAATGACACTGTAATTCTCATGTCTTCAGGTGCAAGTTCTATTAAACCCACTTCCGAAGATTTTTCAAAATACTTACATGAATTGATGCAAAATTTATGCTTACAACTAGTAAATGATGCAGAAGGTGCAACGAAAGTCATAAAAATTGAAGTCTCTAACGCAAAAAGTGAAAGTGATGCTGTTGAGGTAGCGCGATCTATCGCTCGAAATAATTTACTTAAATGCGCCATGTTTGGGGAAGACCCAAATTGGGGCAGGATTTTGGCTGCTGTTGGTACGGCAAATGCAGATATTGAACCAGGTTTAATTGACGTCTCATTAAATGAAGTAAAGGTTTGCGAAAACGGTGCAGCTTTGTCAAGCAGTAAAACAGTGGCTCTAAAAAATAGAGATGTCTTAATAAGAGTTGATCTAAATGTTGGAACGCATGAAGCATCTGTATATACAAATGACTTATCGACCCAATACGTACATGAGAATTCGGCTTATTCTACATGAAAAATCAAACTCAAATTAGACAATCTGAAGCATTGCAAAAAGCAGCTGTTTTAGCAGAAGCTTTGCCCTGGTTGCTTAAATTTCAAGATTCCATTGTCGTGATCAAGTTCGGTGGTAATGCAATGACCAGCGAGGAGCTATCCAAACAATTTGCCGAGGATGTTGTTTTCCTAAAACTTGCTGGCCTTAGACCTGTTGTTGTGCACGGTGGTGGACCTCAAATTTCGAAAAGGCTTGAGGAATCTGGAATCAAATCAGAATTTGTTTCTGGATACAGAGTTACGAATTCGGAATCTATTAAAATTGTTAGAGATGTTTTGGTTGATCTGATTCAAAAAGAATTAGTTTCAAATATCAATGGGCTTGAAAATCTAGCAGTAGGTTTAGCAGGTGATACGAATTCCTTGATTGAAGCAGAAAAATTTTTGATCAAGGATGATGATAAAGAAATAGATATTGGATTGGTTGGATCGGTAACAAAAATTGATGCTGATCAGATAATAGAAGTTTTAGATTCAGGAAAAATTCCAGTCATATCAACTATTGGTATAGATAAACACAAAAATATTTACAACATAAATGCGGATACCGCAGCTGCCGCAATTGCATCTGCTCTTAATGCCCAAAAATTGGTTATTTTGACTGATGTTGCAGGACTAATGGAAAAGTATCCCGACCCATCTACTGTCATTCCAACGATAGAGATTGAAAACCTGAAAAGAATTCTGCCAACTTTAGATGAGGGAATGAAACCTAAAATGCAGGCTTGCCTGGACGCTGTTCAATTAGGAGTGCAGCGTGCACATGTTATTGACGGACGAGCGCCACATGCAGTCTTAGTAGAAGTTTTTACAGATTCTGGAACTGGGACCATGGTTGTAAAGTATTTGGATAATAAATGAGTGACCTTAATTGGAACAAAGTTTTTCTAAATAACTATGGAACACCGTCGATTGAATTAGTCGCCGGAGATGGTGTAGTCGTTAAAGATTCCCAGGGAAATATTTATCTGGATTTTTTGTCAGGAATAGCAGTGAACTCTTTAGGACACGCACATCCAGTTGTTATAGAAGCGGTTGAAGATCAAATTAGTAAATTGGCTCACACAAGTAATTTATACGCGAATACTCCAGCACTTAAGTTAGCTGAAAAATTGATAGAAATATCAAAATTTGATACAAAAGTTTTCTTTTGCAATTCGGGAACAGAGGCTAATGAAGCAGCTTTGAAACTAAGTAGAAGAACGGGTAAAAAACATCTAATAGCAGCCACAAACTCATTTCACGGGAGATCAATCGGATCATTAAGTATAACGGGACAAGAATCCAAGCAAAAACCATTTAAACCGTTGTTAAGACATGTCACATTTATTGATATAAATAAAAATTCGAGTATCAGAAAAATAAAGAGAAAAACAGCTGCTGTTTTTCTAGAGTCCATTCAAGGTGAAGGTGGAGTAACGCCTTGCGAAGACAAATACTTACAGTTGGTTAGATCAAAAACAACGAAAACTAATTCACTTCTCGTAATGGATGAAGTTCAAACTGGTCTGGGTAGAACGGGTGATTGGTTTGGTTACGAAAAATCTGGAATAAAACCAGATGTAATTACTTTGGCAAAAGGCTTGGGCGGCGGATTACCTATGGGAGCCATGCTTGTTACTGGAGATGCTCAAAATTTATTTGAGCCAGGACAACACGGATCTACTTTTGGGGGAAATCCAATTGTTGCAAGAGCTTCACTAGCGGTAATCGAATTCATAGAGAAGGAAAATATATTAGACAACGTCAAAAATATGAGCAATTTATTGGTCAAATTACTTTCACAAATTGAAGAAGTGGAAGAAATAAGAGGTCGAGGTTTACTTTTAGGTGTTGGATTGAAAAAGTCTCTAGCCAAAGATGTTGAAAAAGAGTGTCTAAAATTAGGTCTTCTTGTAAATGCCGTTAATGACAAGACTTTGAGATTGGCGCCAGCTTTGATTGTCAATATGGAACAAGTGAAAAGATGTGCAGAAATAATTGATGATGCTATAAAAAATGTTGAAAAGTTTGGGCAACAAAAATGAAATATGCAGATTCAAGAACTGCTAGACATCATTTAATTCAAGACATTTTGGCAAATAAATCAATTTCGTCCCAAAACGAATTGTTAAATGAATTAAAGAAAAAAGGGTTTGCAGTAACCCAAACAACTTTATCTCGAGATCTTGATGAGTTAGGAGCCATAAAAAAAGAGAATAATAAAGGTCAAGTTAAGTATTCAATTCCAATGTCTGACCCCGATAGAATCAGCGAATCAGGTGTTGCACGAAATCGCTTAGAGAAGTTGGCAAGTGAGTTAGTTGTTGGTGTTGATCATTCGGCAAATTTGGCAGTTATTCATACTCCAGCTGGAGCCGCGCAATTGGTTGCCTCGATAGTTGATCATGCTGCTTTAGAGAATGTGATCGGCACTATTGCTGGTGACAACACTGTTTTGGTTATTACCAAAGGCTTGAAAGACGGAGAGTCCGTCGCACGTCAAATATGGGAATACGTTCAATTTCGCCGATAAGGTGAGAGTGAACCAAGAAAGAGGAAAAAGTGAGCAAGAAAGTTGTATTGGCTTATTCAGGTGGACTTGATACTTCCGTTGCCATTGAATGGATAAAAGATAAAACTGGCGCTGAAGTCGTTGCTGTAGCTGCAGACGTAGGCCAAGGCGGCGAAGACATGAATGTAATTAAACAAAGAGCGCTTGATTGTGGTGCTGTTGCTGCCGAAGTTTTGGATTTAAGAGAAGAATTTGCCAATGAATATTGTGCTCCTGCTTTAAAAGCAAACGCTCTTTATATGGACAGATATCCGTTGGTTTCGAGCTTATCTAGGCCAATTATTTCAAAATATCTTGTAGAGGCTGCAAAAAAACATAATGCTTACATGGTCGGCCATGGTTGCACAGGTAAAGGTAATGATCAAGTTCGGTTCGAAGTAAGTATTGCAGCTCTTGACCCTGATCTAAAAGTATTTGCACCAGTTAGAGATTCAGGAATGACTCGAGATAAAGCAATAGTTTTTGCTGGCGAAAAGAATTTGCCAATAGACGTTAATAAAAAGAATCCCTACAGTATTGATCAAAACGTGTGGGGAAGAGCAATTGAAACCGGATTTCTCGAAGATATCTGGAATGAGCCAATTGAAGACATATATTCATATACAAAAAATCCTGCAGAAAAAAGAGAAGCAGACGAAGTTTTAATCAAATTCAACAAAGGATTACCTACTCACATCGATGGTCAACCTGTTTCCATGTTGCAAGCAATCGAAATCATGAATAAAAGAGCAGGAGCGCAAGGAATCGGCCGAATCGACATGGTCGAAGACAGACTTGTTGGTATTAAAAGTCGTGAAGTTTATGAAGCACCAGGTGCCATTGCTCTCATAACTGCCCATCAAGAATTAGAAAATGTTTGTTTAGAAAGAGAACTTTCTAGATTCAAACGTGGTGTTGAGCAAAGATGGGGAGAATTAGTATATGACGGGCTTTGGTTCTCTCCTTTAATGAAAGCGCTAGATGTTTTTATTGAAGAAACTCAACAACATGTAAGCGGTGAGATCAGAATGAAGTTACATGGTGGCAAAGCTGTAGTTACTGGCCGAAAGAGTGATGAGTCACTTTATCGTTACGACCTTGCTACTTACGATTCTGAAGATACCTATGATCAATCATGGGCAAAAGGCTTCATTGAAATTTTTGGTATGACCTCAAAAATTGCAGCTGACAGGGATCGCAAGAGTAAGTAGATATGGAAAAATCAAATAATCTTTGGGGCGGTAGATTTGCAAAAGAGACCGCTTCAACAATGTCTAAACTTTCCAGATCAACACATTTTGACTGGAGATTAGCGTCTTTTGATTTATTACAAACCGATATTCATGTACAAGCTTTAAATAGAGCCAAATTAATAGATAATTCTGAAACGCAATTGATAAGGGATGCAATTCGTAAGATTAATACTGAACTAGAAAGTGATAAACGTTTTCCCAGCTCTGATGATGAAGATGTGCACACGGCAATAGAAAGAATGATTGTTGAAGAAGTAGGTGAAATTGGTGGGAAAATTCGTGCAGGTAGAAGTAGAAACGATCAAGCCGTAACAGATTTCAAATTATTTTTAAGGTCTTCCGCAAGAATTATCTCTCATGAATTAGTTAATCTTTGTGAAATTATCAATAAACAAGCTGAAGAATATTTTGATCAACCATCTCCAGGTTTTACTCACTTGCAACATGCTCAACCTGTCACATTGGGTCATGAATTGGCTAAGCATTCTCAAGCTTTGATTAGGGACATCGAACGATTTACCGATTGGGACGCTCGTGTGGACACTTGTCCATTAGGTTCAGGAGCTTTAGCGGGAACAGGTTTAGTTATTGATTCGATTTGGGTAGCAAATCAATTAGGATTTTCTAGACCAAGTGAGAACTCAATTGATGCAGTTTCAGATAGAGATTTCGTTGCTGAATACTTGTTTATTTGCTCACTAATAGGCATCCATTTATCTAGATTTGCTGAAGAGCTAATCCTCTTAACTTCAACTGAATTTGGTTACGCATATCTAGATGACCAATATGCAACCGGTTCATCGATTATGCCTCAAAAGAAAAATCCCGATGCCGCTGAATTAACAAGAGGTAAAAGTGGAAGATTGATTGGCAATTTAACTGGCATTTT
>JBJOKB010000025.1:0-6668 GCA_046046315.1 Actinomycetota bacterium
TTAACACTTGTTTGGGTTGATGATGAAATTGAAAAATATTGGTTTGTGCCATGTGACAGTCCTGCGTTTAGGAAAACAAAAATGGTTGATGAACCACTTGATGCAAGTGTCACCTTTAACACAGAGGCAGAACCTTTAAAGGTGAGCAAAAAAGGTTCCGATGGTTCAAGAGCTGCTGCTCAACACATAGCAAAAGCACTAGACCTTGTAAAAGATGTAATCGCTGAAAATGAATCAATGCTTGGCGATTTAGATGCTGTCGCAGGTGATGGTGATCATGGGGCTGGTATGACTAGAGGTTCTAAAGCCGGAGCAGAAGCAGCTAACTGGTTAGTAAAAGAAGGTGCAGGAGCTAAAACAACTTTGGCTGGTGCTGGAGCTCGTTGGTCTGAACAAGCAGGTGGCGCATCAGGAGCCTTGTGGGGTGCAGCACTAATTGCTGCAGGCAATGCACTTGGTGATGATGAAAATCTTGATGATAAATCTTTTGCAAACGCGGTAACAGCGTTTGTTAAATCAATTCAAAATCTTGGTGGTGCAAACATTGGTGACAAAACTATGGTGGATGCTCAATTTCCATTTGCAGAAGTGTTTGAAAGTTCCATATCACAAGGATTGCAATTTGTTGATGCTTGGAATAGAGCAGCGGTAGCAGCAAGTAGTGCTGCAAAAGCAACTGCAGATTTAATTCCAAAAATGGGAAGAGCCCGAGTTTTGGGCGAAAAATCTGTAGGTTTCCAAGATCCAGGTGCAACTTCTTTCTCGTTGATTGTTTCTACTATTTCAAGCATGTTTAAGTAGATAGATTCAATTAAAAGAGATGAATAAGCCCCAATTAATTCTGGTAAACAAAGAATAAATATTATTAGGTACAGAAAATGAGGAGTTAATGCCAAAGAAAAAAGAATTACTCTTTGATGCCCCTTGGGTTGAAATACAAACAACTCAAAAAGACTGGGACGACGCAGATGCAAAACTTCTTAAAACCATGCTCACTCAACTTCACATTATTCGAGCATTTGAAGAAACAGCACTCGAATTAGCAAGTCAAAAATTAGTTAATGGACCACTTCATTCCAGCATTGGGCAAGAAGGTGGAGCAGTTGGTTCAATTATTCACCTAAAAGCACAAGATCAAATTAATGGTTCTCACCGAGGACATCACCAGTTCTTGGCAAAAGCACTTGGATTTGTTTCCCCTGACGGGTTTGATCCCAAAAAAGAATTTTCTAGTGAAGTTAAAACTGTTTTACGACGAAGCCTTTCTGAAATTTGTGGCTTAGCTGATGGTTATTGCGGTGGACGCGGTGGATCAATGCACTTGCAATGGAAGGAAGCAGGCGCAATGGGCACCAATGCCATCGTTGGTGGAGCGGTTCCATTTGCAGCAGGTTTTGCATGGAATCATAAACATAAAAATACTGACGCAGTTTCCGTAACGTATTTTGGCGATGGCGCAGTAAATATTGGTTCAGTTCTAGAAACCTTTAATTTAGCTGCTGCGTGGAATTTACCAATTTGTTTCTTTATTGAAAATAACAAATATGGAGTATCAACAACAGTTGAAGAAGCAACAGGCGAACCAAGACTCTCGGGAAGAGGTCCTGGATTTAAAATTGCAAGTTGGCAAGTAGATGGGATGGATACATTAGCTGTCTATTTAACCATGCAACAAGCTATTGATCACATGCGTTCAGGCAAAGGTCCGACAATTATTGAAGCAAATGTTTATAGGTATTTTCATCAAAATGGACCATTCCCAGGTAGCGCATTTGGTTATCGTGAAAAAAGTGAAGAAGCTGAGTGGCGTAATCGTGATTCCATAAAACAACTTGAAACTCAATTAATTAATCGCAAAATAATGAGTGAAACAGAATTAACCAAGTTGAGAGAATATTGCCAAAAAGTCATGGCAGAGGTTTCTGGAGAATTACTAGAAGCTGACCCACAAGAATCTGGTAAGCAAAGATTTAAGCAAGAGTTATGGCCAAATCCTGAATCAATAGAAGTTGGAATTCGGGGAGACTTATCTGAATTTAATGGCATTGAATTCAAAGAAGAAAAAGATTATGTAGGAAAAACAGCCAGCAAGAAATTCGTGGTTGCTATTGCTGATGTGATGATGCAAAGAATGAAGAAGGATGACGCAATAGTTGTATTAGGTGAAGATGTTCATAAGTTAAACGGTGGACCAAGAGGTGCAACGAAAGGTTTGAAGGAAGCATTTCCAGATCGTGTTTTAGGTACTCCAATTAGTGAAGCCGCATTCACTGGTCTTGGTGGAGGAATGGCGCTAGATGGAAGATTTAAACCAGTAATTGAATTAATGTATGCCGACTTTATTTGGGTTTCTGCTGATCAATTATTCAATCAAATTGGCAAAGCCAGACACATGTTTGGTGGCAAACATGAAATGTCTCTTGTCTTAAGAATTAAAATTGGTACAAAGACAGGTTATGGATCACAGCACTCAATGGATCCAGCCGGAATAATGAACACTTCTCCAGGTTGGAGAATAGCCGCTCCATCGACTCCTTTTGATTACATAGGAATGATGAATAGCGCACTGCTTTGTAAAGATCCAGTTGCTGTTCTTGAACATGACTCTGAACTTTATAAAATATCTGGAGAAGTTCCCGAGACGGATTTGGATTATCACATTGAAATTGGTTCAGCTGCCATAAAGAGAGAAGGATCTGCTGTCACAATTCTTACGTATCTAGCTATGGTGCAACATTCCCTTGATGCTGCTGAATCAAGTGGAGTGGATGCAGAAGTTATTGACTTGAGATGGCTTGATGCTGCAAGTATTGATTGGGACACAATTGGTAAAAGCATTAGAAAAACCGGTAATGTCGTAATAACTGAACAAGGTTCTCGCAGTACATCATATGGTGCTTGGTTAGCAGATGAAATTCAACGCAGATACTTTGACTGGTTGGATTCACCAATCGAAAGAGTCACCGGTTCAATTTCTTCTCCAAGTGTTAGCTTTGTATTAGAAGATGCAGCTTTGGCTAATAAAGACAAAATTTCAGAATTCTTGAAATCAAATTACTCAGTAAATGGAGTCACCAAATAAATGGCTAAATTACTTCGTATGCCTGGTATTTCAGCGGACGCTGAAGAAGTTGTTTTTCTTGAGTGGTTGGTCAAACAGGGAAGCCAGATTGTGACGGGAGATGCAATTGCCACTGTGGAAACTGAAAAAGCCAACGTGGACATTATTGCTGATCAGGACGCAGTGCTTTGGCGTTCACTAATTGAACCAGGTGCTTCTGTAAATGTTGGGTCACCGATTGCAATTTTAGTTGAAGTAAGTGAAAAAATTACTGACGAAAGTGCGGTATATAAATCTTTAGGAATTGACGGCTTGGCAAGTGGGGGAAAAGAGAAGACAATCACGAAAGAATCCAAAGTAGCCGAACCAAATATAAAATCCGAGAATCTGGCCTCAAGTAATCAAAATTCTGATGAATTAAATGGTGGAAGAATTTTTGCATCTCCTCTTGCGCGAAAACTTGCTAAAGAAAACAATGTAAGTGTTGCAAACATAATTGGTACAGGCCCTGGTCAAAGAATTGTTCGTGCAGATGTAGAAAAATTAATTTCCAGTGGTTCAATCAAATCTCAAAGCAATGGTGCAGCTAAACCAGCAAGTACTAGCGGCTATGTTGATGTACCCCACACAGGAATGCGAAGAGCGGTTGCAAGAACTCTTTCAGCAAGTAAAAGAGAAGCACCCCATTTTTACTTAAATGCGTCTTGCAAAGTGGATGCATTACTTGAGCTCAGAAAAGTATTAAACGAAGACAGAGCAGTTAAATTATCAATAAATGATTTTATGGTTATGGCAGCTATTCGGGCACTTCATGATGTTCCAGAAATGAATGTTATCTGGATGGAAGACTGTGTCAGAAAGTTTAATCAGGTCGATGTTTCAGTCGCAATAAGCAGCAGTCGCGGATTAGTAACTCCAGTGATTCGATCAGGCCAAGAACTTACTTTGTCCCAAATTTCAAAACAAATTAAAGATTTTGCTCAAAGAGCAAATAATGGCGAATTAAAACAGCATGAAATTGAAGGCGGGTCTTTCTCAATTACAAACTTAGGAATGTTTGGTGTTGAAAGTTTCACAGCAATAATTAATCCTCCCCAAGTTGGAATTTTGGCAATAGGAGCAGTTGTAAGTCGACCGGCGGTATTGCAAGAAAAAATAGTTCTAGAAAATGTTTTAAACGTAACACTTTCAGTTGATCATCGACCTGTTGATGGGGTTTTAGCAGCAAAATGGCTACAGCATTTCAAGAAACTTGTTGAAAACCCTGCACTTTTCTTGGCGAAGGAAATTTAGAGAGTTTTTAAAATCAAGTCAATATCTTCTATTTTGGTCCAAGGATTTACTATGGCAAATCTAAGAATTGTCTTTCCTTTGTGGGAAGAGGGTGGAATAAAACCTATTTGGTCTGCAAGAAGTTTCTCACTCCACTTAAGGTAGTCCACTTTTTCCCAGCCGATTCTTTCAAAGGCAACAATTGAAAGTTCAGGTTCGCAAATTAATTTTAAATGCGCATGATTTCTAATTTTTTCGGCTGCAACTTTGGCTACAGTCATTGTTTGTTCCATTGCTTCGGCATAAGCATTAGTGCCATGAGCAGCTAATGAAAACCAGAAGGGAAGTCCTCTAGTTCTCCTCGTTAAATTGATTGCATAATCAGATGGACTCCAAGAATCATCGTGCAATGTATCGAGATAAGAAGCATGTTGGGTGTGAACTTCTTTAGCAAGTTTTGGATTTCGATAAATCAAAGCACAAGCATCAAAAGGTGCAAATAGCCATTTGTGTGGATCAACAATCAGAGAATCAGCTAATTCAACTCCATTAAATTTTTCACTTACAGATGGAGCACAAAGAGCGGCTAAACCATAAGCACCATCAACGTGATACCAAATATCATGCTGTTTTGCTACATTGCCCATAGATAAAAGATCATCAATGATACCTAGATTTGTAGTTCCAGCTGTTGCCACAATTACGAATACTCTTTTATTTTTATCTTGATGGTATTTATCTAGCGCTTCTTCGACTAAGTCACCAGTTAATCTTTGATTCTCATCGGGTTTAATTATTAATAATTCCACATCCATAACTTTGGCTGCTGCAGCAAGGGAGGAATGAGATTCTTCGCTACAAGCAATCGCCCATTTAGTTACGTCTTGATGTTTTTTTCTTGCTTCTTCTCTTGCCACAACCAAGGCAGAAAGGTTTCCAATGGTTCCACCTTGTACAAACACACCTCCTGCAGATTGTGGTAGTCCTGCTAAGTCAGAAATCCAACGCAAAGCTTGATTTTCTGCAAAAACGGCACCAGAACCTTCTTGCCAAGATCCGCCATACAAAGCACTTGCACCAACAACTAAATCAAAAAGGTTTGCGTATTCACTTGGCGCAGAAGGAATGAAGGCTAAATTTCTGGGGTGATCTGTTGAAATACAAGCTTTCGCTAAAACTTCGGTGAATACCTCTAATGCTTTGTGTCCACCTAAACCTTTTTCAGTAATTGTGTTACCAACTTCTTTAAACAAATCCTCTGCGGTTCTTGGTCCATCCAATGGAGGATCGGTTTTGAGTCTTTGTAACGAATAAGCCAAAACTTCATTAGCTAATGCTTCGACCTCTGGAGTGAACTGATGCATAAGAAAGAGTCTGCCATGAGTAAATTTTTTAATTATTTACCTCTAAATTGACGATTTTTCCTCACAAAGTGTTACCTCGACTTGATAAATAAGGGATACAAAATGGACACATTTTCTTGAAAGTCAATCTAAAATTATCCCTAATGTGAACCAGGAAACTCCTGGTCTGGGAGGTATCACAGAATGGCGACAGATAGCGTCGAGAAGTTTGGCTATAAACAAGAACTTCATAGAGCACTTACTTATCGTGATCTATTAGTTTATGGCTTGATTTTCATGGTGCCAATTGCTCCGTTTGGAATCTTTGGTGGAGTTTTCCAAGGTTCCGGTGGAATGATTGCACTTGCATACGCAATTGGCATGGTCGGAATGATGATCACCGCTTCTAGTTATGCACAAATGTCAAAAGCATTTCCAATGGCAGGTTCCGTTTATACATATGCAGGTCGCGGAATTCATCCAAACTTAGGTTTTCTAGCTGGTTGGGTAATTTTACTTGACTATGTGCTAGTTCCAACCTTGCTCTACATTGTTGCTGCTATTGCAATGAATTCATTTGTTGCAGCAATTCCTGTTTGGGCTTGGTTGCTGTTCTTCATCGTGGCAAACACAATAATTAATTACTCAGGTATCGAGTTAACTGCAAAAGTTAACAAAGTTGTACTTGTTGCAGAATTAATCGTGTTAGCAATTTTCATCGTTATTGGTGTTGTTGCTGTTGCTTCCGGTAAAGGAAATGGATTCTCATTCGATGCCTTCTACAATTCAGATACTTTCTCAATTGGATTAGTGCTCGGAGCAGTTTCCATTGCTGTTCTTTCCTTCTTAGGCTTTGATGGAATTTCCATGTTAGCTGAAGAAAATAAAGAAAAAGCAACTGAAATTGGTCGCGCAATGGTTGGCGCTTTGCTACTTGCAGGTGCGCTATTTATTGTGCAAACCTGGATCGGTGCAATGTTGGTACCAAATCC
>JBJOKB010000059.1:0-6213 GCA_046046315.1 Actinomycetota bacterium
TCATTGCAGTAAATCTTGATTCCACAAGATGCAGTTCTTCTCTATACCTTGCAATTAATAGCAATCCATAATCTGTTGCTGCACCAATTACGAGTACCGACAAAATTCCTTGCGATTGACCATTTAGCGTGATGATTTCTTCTTTAGCTAAAAGATAAACAACCGAGCCTGAAAGTGTCAAAGCTATAACTGCTGAAAGCAATGGGAATATCCATAGTAATGGACTTCTATAAACAACAATAAGGATCAATGCCACAACAATTAATGTTGCTGATAACAATGTTGAATCAATTGAACCAAATGCGCCAAATAAATCAGCAAGAATTCCACCTGCTCCTGTTACGTTAATTTGCAAGCCTTCAATTTCTGTCGCTGCATCTCTAATTGTTTTAACAATTGCTGGTAATGCTGGTTCACCATTTGGTAATGGAGTGATAATTTTCTCATTTGAAATATCAACACTAATTAATAGCGCTTCACCGTCTTCTGAAGGAATTGGAAAAGATTTAGCACCATCTGTTAAGTAGTCACTAATTAACTTGCCGTCGCCTTCTTCAATTTTTAAAGAATTAATTTCTGCTGCAAACTCGTTTGCCTTTGCAATATTTTCTTTAGTCAAATCCCCCGTCACCACAACAAGTGCAGGAAGTGAATCAGATGAAGTAAATTGTGTTGCTATTTCACTTACTCTTGAAGATTCTGCGGTGGTAGGTAAGAACGCTGCGTTATCGTTTTCTTGAACTTCAGAAAGTTTTCCGAATAAAGGACCTGCGACTCCTGAGATTCCCATCCAAATCACAACAACAGCAACAGCAAGAAGTGTAAATTTCTTAGAAGCTTTAGGTTTTTGAGTTTTTGGTTTTTTAACAGCAGTCTTTTTTGAAACTGCCTTTTTGCTGTGCTTTGGTTTTGCAGCAGGACTCACGTATTTCACTCCAATGTGTATTTTTAGCTTTTAATCAAGGTGCACCATTTGGGTGACGCCGATTTGCTCTATCTATAAGTGTATTGACGAGAACCGATTTCGCACCTTTTGACATTCGCTAATACGATTAATACATGACTAATTCTGAGTTAATCATCCAAAATTGGGGCTCAGATGTTGAATATCAAAGTGCATGGGATCGACAACGAGAAATACATCACAAAATAGTTACTGAAAATCATCCTGATGTTGCAGTTCTTTTGGAACACCAAAATGTTTATACCGCAGGCAGATCAACCAAACCTGAAGATAGACCTTTTGATTCATCCCCTGTTTTTGACATTGACAGAGGCGGAAGAATTACTTGGCATGGTCCAGGACAAATTGTTTGTTATCCAATTATTAAATTAGATGATCCAGTTGATGTGGTTGCGCATGTGAGAAGACTTGAACTTTTAATTATGAATGTTTGCTCCAAACTTGGATTAGAAACAACTCAAATTGAAGGCAGAAGTGGTGTGTGGGTTAAAGGAAATGGTTTGCCTGATAAAAAAATTGCTGCAATAGGAATAAGAGTTGCCAAAAAAGCAACTATGCATGGCTTTGCGCTCAATTGCAATAACTCTCTTGATGCCTTTCGAAAAATTGTTCCCTGCGGCATTGGAGATGCCGATGTCACAACCCTGTCTCTAGAGCTTGGAAGAGAAGTGAGCGTGGCAGAGGTAACTCCCCTCATCGAAGAGGAACTTAAAAACGGTGCGCTCAAGCGCAACGTCTCAAAACGTTCTAAAGTAGAAGTCTGATGACTACTGACATTGTGACCGGATTAAATCCGGAAGGAAAAAAACTTCTACGCATTGAAGCTCGTAACGCTGAAGTTCCTATCGAAAAAAAACCTGAATGGATAAAAACCAAACTTAAAACTGGACCTGAATACACACGTATCCGTGAAATGGTTAAAAAAGAAGGTTTACATACAGTTTGCCAAGAAGCAGGTTGTCCAAACATATTTGAATGTTGGGAAGATCGTGAAGCAACATTTTTAATTGGTGGTTCTGCGTGCACTAGACGTTGTGATTTTTGCTTAATTGATACTGGCAAACCTGATCCAATAGATAGATCTGAACCAGACAAAGTTGCATTAAGTGTGAAAACTATGGGTTTGAAATATGCGACAGTAACAGGTGTCACTAGAGATGATTTAGAAGATGAAGGTGCTTGGCTATATTCCGAAACCATTAGAGCAATTCACAAACACAATCCTGGTTGCGGTGTTGAAATTCTTACTCCAGATTTCAGTGGCAAGAAAGAATTGTTACAACAAATCTTTGATGCTCAACCTGAAGTCTTTGCACATAATTTAGAGACCGTTCCAAGAATTTTCAAATCAATTAGGCCAGCATTTAATTATGAAAAATCACTTGGGGTTATAACGACTGCTAAAGAAGCAGGAATGATTACCAAATCAAACTTGATTTTAGGTATGGGTGAAGAGAAAGAAGAGATAGTTACAGCCTTAAAAGATTTAGTTAATGCAGGTTGTGACTTGATCACAATTACTCAGTATTTAAGACCTTCGACGCTTCATCACCCGATTGCTCGTTGGGTTAAACCAGAAGAATTTATAGAATTAGGTGACTTAGCCAAAGAATTGGGTTTTGCTGGCGTAATGTCTGGACCATTGGTGAGATCTTCTTACCGAGCAGGTCGACTCTATAAACAAGCACTAGAAATTAAGAATGGAAAAATAAGTGGCTAAGAATAAAGAACCAAAAGAAAAGAAAGAAAGATTCAAAACTTTAAAACAAATTGGTCAAACTTATTCAATTACTCGCAAATCCGACAAAGCACTTCCCTGGGTAATACTTGGAACACTTCTAGGCACAACAATTCCATTAACACTTCTTGCACAATTTCTTTTCCAATCATCTTTTTCTCGCTTGATCACCACAACGTTGGCAATATCTACAGGTTTACTTGCCACTGTTTATGTTTTTGGTAAACGTGCAGAAAAAGCAGCTTATGCACGAATTGAAGGACAACCTGGTGCAGCAGCAGCTGTGTTAAATACCTTACGAAAAGGTTGGTTTGTTACTCCAGCAGTAGCCGTTACTAGAAATCAAGATCTTGTACATAGAGTTATTGGACCTGTTGGAATAGTTTTAGTCGGAGAAGGATCTCCTAGCCGAGTTGCTCAACTTTTGGAAAGTGAAAAAGTTAAGGCAAAAAGAATTGCTGGCGATATTCCAGTTGCTTCTTTGATTGTAGGAAATGGTGAAGGATTAGTAACCTTTAAGAAATTAAATAAAACCATTATGAAAATGGGTAAAAAAATATCTCCAGCTGAATCACGTGAATTAAGAAACAGATTTGGTGCATCAGGTGCAAGTGCTTTACCAATTCCTAAAGGTGCGATGCCTAAGGGAATGAGAATTCCTAGACGCTAGTGAGTTTGGTGCGAGCTAGGCGATCGTGTAATCCCCTAGATTCTGAGTCTGCGAGCATGGGTGGAAATACCAAAATAATTAATAATGTTCTGATTAAACTTTGCACAAGAGTTGGATTTTGATCACTCTTTAAATTTCGAACTTTTAGTCCAACAATTCTTTGACCAAAGGATGCTCCCATCATCCAGGTAAATAAAGCTACTTCGAAAGTAAAAACCATTAAAGTGAATAAAGAATGACTTTGCGTTCCATACTCTGGAGCATTCGGAATTACCTGAACGACCAGAATTGCCGCGATCCAGTCAAGGACTAGGGCAAGAATTCTTTTTCCAATCATGAAGTTAAACCTATTACCCCCGTCACATTTTGGCTATTTGTTCTTGGGTAAGAGGCTAATGGGAAAACTTGTTACAAGGCCGAAACAATTGGGATACCTCTTCGATACACCCCTTTAGTAGGTTATGAACCAATAGATTGATGGCCCGAGGTAGTGCCCTCTCTTCTAAAAACAAAAAGAAAGTTAAATCAGGAGGTTATTGATGTTTAAGAACGCCGCTGAGGCGATCAAGTACATCCGCGAAAACGATGTTGAATTCGTTGACGTGAGATTCATGGACTTGCCTGGTGTTATGCAACACTTCAACATTCCAGCTAAAGCATTTAATGATTCCGTATTTGAAGACGGATTAATGTTTGATGGTTCTTCAATTCGTGGTTTCCAAGCAATTCACGAATCAGATATGAAGTTAATGCCAGATGTGACAACAGCTTTTGTTGACCCATTCCGCGAAGCCAAAACATTAGCAATGAATTTCTCAATTAGAGATCCATTCACAAATGAACCATATTCAAGAGATCCAAGAAACGTTGCTGCAAAAGCAGAGGCTTATTTAAAAGCTTCAGGAATTGCTGACACTGTTTATTTTGGTCCAGAAGCTGAGTTCTATATTTTTGATGAAGTTCGTTTTGATAATCAACCTCAAGGTTCATTCTTCAAAATTGATTCAATCGAAGCAGCATGGAACACCGGAAGAGAAGAAGAAGGTGGCAACCTCGGATACAAAACTCCATTCAAAGGTGGCTACTTCCCTGTTCCTCCAGTAGATCATTTTGCTGATTTGCGTGACATCATTTCTTCAACTCTTATTAATCTTGGTTTTGAAGTTGAACGCGCACATCACGAAGTAGGAACTGCTGGTCAAGCTGAAATCAACTACAAGTTTGACACCTTACTTAATGCCGCAGATCAAGTTATGTTGTTTAAGTATGTTGTGAAAAACGTAGCTTTTCTAAATGGCCACACTGCAACTTTTATGCCAAAACCTATGTTTGGTGATAACGGTTCAGGTATGCACTGTCATCAATCCTTGTGGAAAGACGGTAAACCTTTGTTCTACGACGAAAAAGGTTATGCCGGATTATCTGACACTGCACGTTGGTACATCGGTGGATTGTTAAAGCATGCTCCATCATTGCTTGCATTCACTAACCCAACTGTTAACTCATATCACCGTTTAGTTCCAGGATATGAAGCCCCAGTGAACTTGGTTTACTCACAAAGAAACCGTTCAGCTGCAATTCGTATTCCAATTACTGGATCTAATCCAAAAGCTAAACGAATTGAGTTTAGAGTTCCAGATCCTGCATGTAATCCATATCTTGCATTTGCTGCAATGATGATGGCCGGTATTGATGGTGTTAAAAACAGAATTGAACCACCAACACCAGTTGATAAGGATCTTTACGAATTACCACCAGATGAAGCAAAATCTGTGCCACAAGTTCCAGGATCTTTAGATGCAGTATTAACTGCATTAGAAAAAGATAAGGACTACTTAACAGCAGGTGGTGTATTTACTCCAGATCTAATCGATACTTGGATTGAATACAAGAGAACTAAGGAAGTAGATCCAATTCGTTTGCGTCCAACTCCTTACGAATACCAGCTGTATTACGACATCTAAATAGTCGAAAAAACACCCCCGACAAGTAATTGTTGGGGGTGTTTTCATTTAACAGGCTGTTTTGAAACTTTTCTGCCTTATCCTAAAAATAGGAAAAGGAGTAATAATGGCTAAACCTTCATTAAAAGAAATTAATTCATTAAAGAATTTCAACAGAATCGCAGGAGTTTTCCACCTTCTACAAATGTTGGCTGTTCTTGCATTAGCCAATGATTTTGCACTTCCTGTGACAGGAACTTATTTGAATGGCCCACCTGGAACAACTTTTAGTGCACCTGTAGTTATTTTTAATACCCCAGTAGGTCTAGCTGTGGGATTATTCTTAGGACTATCAGCACTTTTTCACTTTATTGTTTCTAGTGGAAATTTCTTCAAAAGATATTCTGCATCACTTCTAAAGAATCAAAACATTTTTAGATGGGTTGAATACTCACTTTCATCTTCAGTGATGATCGTGCTGATTGCCCAAGTCTGCGGCATTGCCGACATTGTGGCCTTACTTGCTGTCTTTGGTGTTAATGCCTCAATGATTTTGTTCGGCTGGTTACAGGAAAAATACACTCAACCAAAAGATGGAGATTTGCTTCCATTTTGGTTTGGGTGCATCGCAGGCATAGTCCCTTGGATCGGATTACTGATTTATGTAATCGCACCAGGCGCTACAGCTGATGTGCAGGTTCCAGGATTTGTTTATGGAATCATCATTTCCTTATTCATATTCTTCAATTCTTTTGCTCTGGTTCAATATTTGCAATACAAAGGCAAAGGTAAATGGAGTAATTATCTCAGAGGAGAACGTGCCTATATTGTTTTGAGCTTGGTTGCTAAATCAGCTCTTGCATGGCAAATCTTTTCTGGAACTTTAATTCCTGCATAA
>JBJOKB010000017.1:0-3290 GCA_046046315.1 Actinomycetota bacterium
ACGAAAAATATCCACTAAGACTTGGGCATGAATGGTGCGGAATTATTTCATCAGTTGGTGATGGTGTTGATAAAAACATTATTGGAAGACGAGTAACAGGTGACACCATGCTTGGTTGCGGAAAATGTTATCGCTGTTTAAATAATCGCCAACATGTTTGTGAAAATAGATTTGAAATTGGAATTAGAAATGGTTGGGCAGGAGCTTTAGCTGAAGAATTATTAGTTCCAGCAACCGCATTACATTTTTTACCCGATTCAATTAATGACACAGTTGGAGCATTAATTGAACCTGGAGGAAATTCTTTAAGAGCAGCACAAGCGGCTTTAGCTGGACCTGGAAAAAAAGTTTTAGTTTGGGGATCAGGAACTATCGGTTTGTTAACCGCGCAGTTAGCTGCTTATATGGGTGCTTATGTTCATGTCATTGGAAGAAATCCACAAACACTATCTTTAGCTAAACAACTTGGAGCAAGTGCCACGTCAAATGATTTTGAAGAAGTAGATGGTGGATTTGATGCGATAATAGACTGCACCTTTGATAAAGATGTACCTAGTAAAGCTGTTAAATATGTCGAACTTGGTGGAAGAGTTGTTTACATTGGAATTTCAGGAGTACCAAGTTTGATTGACTCAAGAGATTTAGTTTTGAAAGATGTCACTGCGGTAGGAATTTTGTCAGCTTCTCCTGGATTAGAAGGAACAATTGATATTTATGGCAGTGGCAAAGTTGATCCCACTCCAATAGTTGCAGCAACAGTGGGATTAAAAGACACATCAGATGTTCTAGCTGGGAAAAGACCAGCAAATGCAGGTGTTGGTCCAAAGATTCACATTGATCCACGAAAGGATTGAGTTTGAGATGAGTGACTTTAAAGATTTAGTAGCAATCGTTACCGGTGGGGCAAGTGGCATCGGGGAAGCAACCGCAAAATTATTGCAATCTCGTGGTGGCAAAGTATTTGTCTTTGACAGAAATCAACCAATAAACCCAATCAATGGTATTACTTATGTAATTTGTGACATTACAAATAGAAATGATGTAAATAAATCAGTTGCTGATGTTGCCAAAAATGGTCTAGATATTTTGATAAATAATGCAGGAATTGGTGCTGTAGGTGATGTTACTGCTGGAGATGATGCTGAATGGCACAAAGTATTAGATGTAAACGTGGTTGGAACAGCGCGAATGAGTGCTGCAGCAATTCCATTCTTAAGAAAATCAAAAAGTGCAGCAATTGTTAATGTTTCATCAATTGTTGCCACAGATGGTTTTCCGCAACGAGCAATTTATTCTGCTTCAAAAGGTGCTGTTCATGCTTTAACTCTTGCTATGGCAGCAGATCACATCAGAGAAGGAATCAGAATTAACTGCGTAGTTCCAGCTACTGCTGATACTCCTTGGGTTGGAAGATTGCTTGATCAAGCAGAAGATGCCAAAGCCATGAAAGAGGCATTAATTGCAAGACAACCAATGGGACGACTTGTTACAGCTGAAGAAATAGCTAATGCAATTTGTTATTTAGCTTCACCACTTTCTGCCTCAACAACCGGAACTGGTTTAAATGTTGACGGGGGAGTTGGTGGACTTAGAGTTCCACCAAAATAAATGATTGCAGTTGAAGTTTTTGATGATCGCCGATGCTGGTTAGGCGAAGGTCCTACCGCAACAGGAATAAATAACAATCATGTGCAATGGGTTGATATTTTAAATGGCAAAATTTTATCCAAAAACATAGAAACAAATCAAACTTCTGAATACAAATTAGATGATCATGTTGGTTTTGCTATTCCTTGCACCAACGGTGGAGACTTACTAGGAACAGCCAATGGTCCAGTTTTAAGAAATACTGAGGGAGAGATAACGAAACTTCCCCAAAGAGAAACAGATAAATTTAAATCACGTTGGAATGATGCCAAAGTTTCTCACACTGGAGATTTATTTCTTGGAACTCTTTCCTATGACTTAGTTCCCAATGCAAGTGCTCTTTATCGAATCTCCAAAGATGGCCATGAAATAGAGAAAATTATTAGTGAAGTAACACTTGCCAATGGTCTTGATTGGTCCGTTGATACCCAGACTTTTTATTTTATTGATTCATTAGAACATTGTGTTGATGCATTTTCATATGACGGCAAAGAGATAACAGATCGAAGAACAGTTATAAAATTTAATGAAAATGAGATTCCTGATGGCATGTGTGTAGATAGTGAAGATGGACTTTGGGTTGCTTTTTGGAACGGTTCAGAAGTAAGACGATATGACGAGAAATATAAGTTAAGTGAAAGAATTCAATTTCCCGTTTCTTATACAACATCGTGTGCATTTGCTGGCAAAGATCTAGGTCAACTAGTTGTCACAACTGCTCATAACAATGAGTTAGAAAAACATCCTCAAGCAGGAATGACCTTTATCTGTCAACCTGGTATCAAGGGGAAAACGACAACCCTGTTTGGCCTATAGCAAGCAAATCGATAAACACTAAGATGAATGTAAAGAAAGGTTACAAATGAAATTGGCACGTTTAGGAAACCTTGGTTCTGAGAGACCGGCAATCATCGTTAGTGAAACTGAAGCAGTTTTTGTAGACGACATAATTTCAAATTTTAATCGAGAAACTCTTTCTAACGGGGCAATTGACAAATTAAGAAAATTGGATTTAGCTGCCAGACCAAAAATTAAGATTTCTGATTACAGACTTGGTTCACCAGTTGCAAGACCAACTAAAGCAATTTGTGTAGGCCTTAATTACGCAAAACATGCTAAAGAATCAGGAGCTGAACCTCCAAAAGAGCCAGTTATTTTTATGAAAGCACCAGACACTGTTGTTGGTGGATTTGATGACATTGTTATTCCGCCAAATTCAGTTAAAACAGATTACGAAGTAGAAATTTGTGTTGTGATTGGTAAAGACGCTCTATATCTTGATTCACCAGCTAAAGCTAAAGAACATATTCTTGGTTACACAATTTCCCAAGATGTTTCTGAGCGACATTGGCAAATTGAAAGAAGTGGACAATGGGTAAAAGGAAAATCTTTTCCAACATTTAATCCAGTTGGTCCATGGATTGTCACTGCTGATGAATTTGATCCAAGTGATGTCAGACTTTGGTCAACAGTTGATGGAGAAAAAAGACAAGATTCTAGAACTAGTGACATGATTTTTGGTATTGATCATTGTGTTTGGTACATCTCCCAATTCATGGAATTAAAAGCAGGAGACATCATTAACACTGGAACCCCAGAAGGTGTGGGAATGGGTCACAAACCTGAAAAGTATTTAAAGCCCG
>JBJOKB010000047.1:0-6740 GCA_046046315.1 Actinomycetota bacterium
ATTAAGGATTCTCTCCATGAAGAATTTGTTGTATTCTTTGGAGAACCTATTTTGTCACTTAATTCTAAAATTAATCTTTGCGCACCCTTTTTGCCAATTCCTGGAACAGAAGTTAAGGAACCAATGTCGGAGTTTCCTATTGCTGCACTTAATTTTTGCTCACCCATCACAGAAATTAAATTCAATGCCATGCGTGGACCTACTCCAGAAACAGTTTGCAAAAGTAAGAACATATCTTTTTCACTGGTATCAGCAAAACCATAAAGTGTCATATGATCTTCTCGAACTACCATCACGGTTGGTACCTGAACTTGATCTCCAACTTTTTTACCTTTTAATGCGTTAGCTGAAGTTAATAAATTCATTCCAACTCCACCAACATCTACAACGGCACCCAAAGCAGAAATTTCGCAAAGAGTTCCTTTAACAAAGGCAATCACGAAACTGCTCTCTTTCTAATTTTTTCGTCTGCTCCACCGCGCCATAAATGGCATATTGCTAATGCAACAGCATCAGAGGCATCTGCAGGTTCAGGCGGCGAGGAGAGTCCACAAATTTTTGCAATCATTCGACCAATTTGACGCTTATCTGCTTTCCCAGATCCAGTGACAGAAGCTTTAACTTGAGTTGGCGTGTAGGTAAAAACCTGGCACCCACTTCTTGCTCCATTCACCATCGCTAAGCCTGCTGCTTGTGCAGTTCCCATAACTGATTTCAAATTGTGCTGGCTGAAAACTTGTTCAACGGCAACAACATCTGGTTTGTATTGCTTAATAATTTCTTTCAATGCATTATCAAGTTGTAATAATCGATCAGCCAAGGCATCAGTTGCTGGTGTTCGAAACACCATCACAGATTTTAGAACAACTTTTCTACCAGCAGATTCATCAACAATTGCCAAGCCACATCTAGTTAAACCAGGATCCACACCTAAAACTCTCATATTAAGAATGTGACCCTTCAATTATTATTTAATTAATATTACCCAACTTGTGCCATAACTTCGTCTGAAACATCAAAATTTGCCCACACAGTTTGAACATCGTCTAAGTCTTCTAATGATTCAATTAAATTGAAAATCTTTTTTGCCGCCTCAGCGTCTAATTCCACGCTCACCGAAGGAACAAATGAAGTGTCTGCTGAGTCATAGTCAATATTGGCGTTTTGCAGTGCGGTTCTAACTTGAACAAGATCACTTGGTTCACTTATTACTTCAAAAGATTCACCTAAATCATTAACTTCCTCAGCACCAGCGTCTAACACTGCTGATAAAACATCATCTTCTGTCATAGTTCCGGTTTTGGTAACTAACACAACGCCTTTTCTTGAAAACATATAAGAAACTGAACCAGGATCTGCCATGTTTCCATCGTTTCTTGTCATCACTAATCGAACATCTCCTGCAGCTCGGTTTCGATTATCTGTCAAACATTCGATCAAAACCGCAACACCATTTGGGCCATATCCCTCATACATAATTGTTTGATAATCGGCTGCGCCTTCTTCTGTGCCGCTACCTCTTTTTAACGCTCTTTCAATATTGTCATTTGGAACAGAACTTTTTTTGGCTTTTTGGATAGCGTCGAATAGGGCTGGGTTTCCTTCAACATCAGGTCCACCAAGTCTTGCCGCAACTTCAATTTTCTTAACTAGTTTGGCGAATAATTTGGCACGACGAGAATCAATAACCGCTTTTTTATGTTTAGTTGTTGCCCATTTACTATGCCCTGACATATTTAATCCTTTTTATTAATTCGCAACTGAGACAGATTTTGCCATCTGCACAAAATACTCGTGTACTCGGTTATCTTGAGTTAGTTCAGGATGAAAGGCCGTAGCTAAAAGGGACCCTTGTCTAACCATGACTGGATGATCTTCATTTTTTTCAGTTTTATAAGTCGCAAGTACTTCAACAGATGTCCCCACTCTTTCGACCCAGGGTGCTCTAATAAACACGGCTCTAAAGCAATCATTGAAATCTTTAATGTTTAAATCTGTTTCAAAAGAGTCAACTTGTCGACCAAATGCATTTCTTCTAACTGTTATATCAATTCCACCTATTGTTTCTTGATCACTTTTCCCGTCAAGAATTTCATCTGCCAACATAATCATTCCTGCGCAAGAACCATAAACAGCAAATCCATCTTTAACAAATTTTCTTAAAGGATCCATCAAACCAACTCTTTTAGCTAACATGCTTATAGTGGTTGACTCACCACCAGGAATAACTAAAGCATTGACCGTTTTTAATTCTTCAGGATTTCGAACTTTTTGAACTGCGACATTTAATGAAGATAAAGAATTAACGTGTTCGCGAACATCGCCTTGTAAAGCTAAAACTCCGACTCTTAACAAGAGTTACCAGCCGCGTCCGGCAAACCTTTCAGAAGCTGGTAGTACATCAATGTTGATTCCTACCATGGCTTCACCAAGTCCACGTGAAACTCTGGCGATAACTGCAGGGTCATCAAAATTTGTTGTGGCATCAACAATTGCTTTAGCTCTTTGTGCTGGATCTCCAGACTTAAATATTCCTGATCCAACAAAAACGCCATCTGCACCTAATTGCATCATTAATGCTGCATCAGCTGGTGTTGCAATTCCACCAGCAGTAAAAAGTACAACTGGTAGTTTGCCAAGTTCTGCAACTTGAGCAACTAATTCATAAGGAGCTTGTAAATTCTTAGCGGCGGTGTACAACTCTTCTTTATTCAAACCTTTTAATCTTGCGATGTCACCACGAATAGTTCTCATATGTCGAACGGCTTCAACAACATTTCCAGTTCCAGCTTCACCCTTGGAACGAATCATTGCTGCACCTTCAGTGATTCTTCTTAATGCTTCTCCCAAATTTGTTGCTCCACAAACAAAGGGAACGGTAAATTGCCATTTATCAATGTGATTTGCTTCATCAGCTGGTGTTAAAACTTCTGATTCATCTATGTAATCAACACCAATACTTTGTAAAACTTGTGCTTCAGCAATGTGGCCAATTCTTGCTTTGGCCATTACTGGAATTGAAACTTCAGCAATAATTTCATCAATCATGTCTGGATCGCTCATTCGAGCAACTCCACCATCTTTGCGAATGTCTGCAGGAACTCGTTCTAATGCCATAACTGCAACTGCACCAGCGTCTTCAGCAATTCTTGCTTGTTCAGCATTGATGACATCCATGATGACGCCACCTTTAAGCATTTCTGCCATGCCTTGTTTAACTCTTGGTGTACCTGTGCTGTTGTTTTGGTTAGCCACGATTTCCTTAACTTGTTAAACCTTTGGGTGTTGCAATTCTAGCCCAACTCTAGAAAGCCTCAACTTATGTGTTGGGGTTACTGCAAATACTTAGCAATACTCCAAACCCTGAGGAATTTGGTCATCAAATTCAATGAGTACGGGCATGCTGGCTCTACCAAATAGTCGAAAGCTTCTAACTATCCATCTATTACGGACCTTTATTGCACTTCTAGCCGCATCGTTATAAAAGGTCAATGCATACTGCACTCTTCTGGTCGCGCCAGCAGTTTCTTGAATTAAATTTTTATGCAATGGGTATTTATTTATATCAAAATCTTTATGGAATAGGTCACAAAGTGATCTAGTAACTTCACTCTCAATTAACCATTCATTTTTTGAGTGAATTTCAAGTGACTCTTCACTAATTGATGCTTGAATTGCATTTGCTAAGCGGTTTCGTAAATTAACATCAAGTACCTCTAAACCCGCAAGATCTGAACAAATTGCAGAACGTAATGCTAATTGTCTATCTAGTGCATTTCTGGCATTTTCAACTTTTAAGTGCAAACGATCTAGTCTTCCTGCAACATTTGATAAATAAAGCGCAAAAACAACTAAAAATATCCCTGGTATTGCCCAACTGCTTATGTTCACATTTCTATTCTGTCAGTAATGAATTTTTTACTCTTCTTCGGTCAAGGCGACCAGTTTTTGTTAGGCGACCATAAAGTTGTCCCCTAAAGTCTTCTCTTACGTTTCTTCCCTCAACACTTTTTACAGATTCGTAAACATCAAGGATTTGCCTTACTATCACTGACCAATCAAATTGCTGAGCCCGTATCAATCCTGCAGCCGTTAATTCTTCACGTTCTAATTTATTATTCATTAATTCAATCAAGGATTTAGCAAGGTCATTCGGGTTATTTGTTTTAAATAATTTTCCATATTTACCATCTTGCAAAACTCTTTTGAATGCGGGTAAATCAGAGGCCAAGACAGGAGTGCCAGAAGCCATCGCTTCCAGTAAAACTATTCCGAATGATTCTCCTCCTAAATTTGGTGCAACATAAACTGCTCCTGATGCATAACATGAAGCTTTTATTTCACCTGTAACAAATCCTTTAAATTCAATTTGAGGATGATATTTCACATCAATTGACTTTAAAATTTCTTCAACATCTCCAGGTCCTACCAGCAATAGTTTTAAATCAGCAATTTGATCAAATACTGCTGGCATTGCTTCTAGTAATACTTGAACTCCTTTTCTAGGTTCATCAAGTCTGCCCACAAACACAATTGTTTTTTCTTTTTCAAATCCAGATAATTTTTGAGCATTGCTAAAGTTTTTAACCCTCACTCCATTTGGGATAACTACCGCATCGCCCCCAAAGTGTTCAACCATTGTTTTCTTTGCTTCTTCACTTACCGCAATTCGAGCAATAACTTTCTCCATCATGGGTTGTAATAAAAATTGCATATTTTTAACTGCATACATTGATTCATTAGAGGTGTGATGTGTTCCAACAATTGGACCTCTTGCAGACCACGCTGCAATTATGGAAGGGCTTGGACTGGTTGGTTCATGTAAGTGCAAAATATCGAATTTGCCTTGTCTTAACCAATTTCTGGTTCTGGTAAATGCAGCAGGATCGAATTTAATTCTGGCAATTGAACCGTTATATGGAAGTGCAATTGTGCTACCTGCATTTGTGGCATAACTTGGTAATGCTGACTCATCACTTGTTGGAGTTAATACGTTTACATAGTGGCCAAGCTCTAAAAGTGATTCAGTTAAATCTTGAATATGTTGCTTAACACCACCTGGAACAGACCAGTCGTAAGGACAAACTATTCCAATTCGCAAAATTAACTCACTAATCCTTCATTAATTCGCTTAATGGGCAGAATATCTTTCCAGACTTTTTGAAGCATGTGCCAATCTTGTGGATGAAGTTTAATTTCTCGTTCAAAGATGTTTGCTAATTTTTGAGTCATATCTTTCACTATATTTTCCTTAGATCCATCCTTTGAAGGTTCTAAAGCTGGAAAAAAATTCATTACCAATACATCATCTTGATCGTAATATGAAGTGAGCGGTAAAACCAGACCATCTAATGACACAGCCATTGCAGCTGGTCCTACGGGAAAAAATGCACTAGCCCCAGCGTAATTTATTTCGATTCCGTTTTTAATTATATCTCGGTCTGCAACTAATGCAATCATGCGACCTTCTTTGGCTCTTCTAAGAAGTTTCATAAAAATATCAGTTTCACCACTTGTAGGAATCACTTCTATTCCTAAAGAGTTTCTAAATTTCAAGAATTTCTGATAAACAGACTCAGGTTTTAATCTCTCAACAACAGTTGTCAAAGGACCATAATTTGCGGTGTACCAAAACCCCGCAGCATCCCAATTTCCCATGTGTGCAGTTGCGGTAATTAAAGGTTTCTTGGAAGAAATTGCCTTTTCTAGATTTTCTAAACCCGTACAAATTACATAATTCGATAAATTTTGCTTTTTCCAAGTCGGCAACCTGAATGCATCTTCCCAATAGCGAAGGTAACTTCTCATACCATCTCTTACCAATTTCTCTAATTCAATTGAATCTGGCTGTATCCCGGTCATAAAGCAGAGGTTTGCTCTTAATTGTTGAACTCCTTTAATGTCTTTTTTATACGAAACATCAGCAATTTTTCGAAATATTTTTCGAGATAATTTTTGAGGTAGTCTTTTTACAACTAGCCAACCAATTTGGTAGCCAATATCTGCTGCTGTAATCATTTAAAGTCTTTTAGTTTGATTTAAGACAAACAGCATTCTTTGCATAACGGTAATGATGCTAACGACAGCCAATACCCAAATTGATATTTCAAGTGCAAAATTCAAACCCAGACCAGTTAAAAATGTGCCAGCAATAACGATTATTACTCTTTCAGGACGTTCAGCTAAACCAGTATCACAATTTAATCCCAAGCCTTCTGCTCTTGCCTTGGTATAGGAAACGATTTCACTTGCCAAAAGAGCAATCAAACTTAAAATAAAATATGTTTTTTGATCCTGGTTTGCAAAAAAGAATGCCAATGACCCAAGCACTACACCGTCTGCTATTCGATCGAGCACTGAATCAAAAAATGCACCCCATTTTGAATTTCCATTAAGAAGTCTTGCCAGGGTTCCATCTATTGCATCAAATCCAACAAACATTGAAAACAGAATTGAACCTACAAGAAAATCGCCTTTAGAGAAGAAAATCAAGGAAGTTATTACTACTCCCAGAGTTCCAATCAAAGTTACTAAATCTGGTGTGAAACCAAGTTTTAGAAAAATTTTTGCAAACGGAGTTGCAATAGATTTTCCAAAACTTCTAGCCTTTGAATTACCTAACATTAATCATTCCAAGCTTTTGCCAAAAGTATTTGAGTGTCTTTCAATAACTGAGGAATAGATTTAGCTCTGCCGATAATTGGCATGAAATTAGTGTCTCCGCCCCAACGAGGAACAAT
>JBJOKB010000067.1:0-3506 GCA_046046315.1 Actinomycetota bacterium
CAGCATTAAAAGAATCCACTGCAAGAAATGTGGCTGATTTCTCTTATGTGACAGAGGCTCAAGAAGTTCCAAATCCAAACAAACTTGTTTATATTCCTGTTGAAATACATGAAGAAATGAATCAAACTTTCAAGGAATCCAAACTTGATAACCCAATCACACTTGATCAACTTGAAATTCCAACTAACTCTAAGTGGGTTGGAGTAAAAGCTAAAGTTGAAACCTACAAACCAGGTTCAAAGATTTTCTTCACTGTAACTACTCAACCAATTGTCTTTGGTGAAGCAACTGTTAACCGTGATGGAACAGCTGAAATTAGTGGAGCACTTCCTCTTTCAATTCTAGAATCTGGCGCACACACCATTCGAGTTGTTGGTATCAGAATCATTGAAGGAATTGGTGCTGACGATCAAGGTGAAATCACAATTTCAGAAGAAGCAATGACTGAAATTCAACGATTTGATGATGGCACTAAAGCAACCATTAAATTCTTTGGTAAAAACTCTAAAGGTGGTGTGAACTCTGCATACCGTGAAGTTCCACTAGATCTAATAATTCCTTGGTGGACATTATGGATTGTTGGTCTTTCAGCCCTATTCGTAATGGGATTGAGAAGATATCGAAAACTGGATTCTAAAGCTGACAAGTTAATTGCAGCTGCAACATTATTTGTTTCAAGTCTTCCAGCGCTATGGCTTGGATGGACTGGATTTGCCTACATTGTGATGGGACTTGGAGCATTAATATTTGTTGCAGGTTCTGTTTTGATCTGGTTTATTCCTGAACAGAAAAAATCCAAAAAAGCTTAAAGTTTTATAGGTTATGAGTCTTTTTGCACTCATCAATCATTTCTTTTTGATGAGGTAATAATTGTTGATCTCGTCTAGTCATGGCTCTACTTTCTTCCACAATTGAATCTCTAATTCCTGAAGATTTACCAGCAAAAGCTTCTAAAACAACAAGGCCACAATAAGGAACGTAAACTTCTGAATATCCACCTTCATGTGTTGCCACTACTCGCCCCTCGGCAAATTCATCAGCAAGTTTTAATACTTCTTGAGTCATCCAAGAAAATGTTGGTGAATGAAGAGCCATTCTGGATAATGGATCATGATAACTGGCATCAAAGCCTGAAGCTATGAAAATAAATTCTGGTTTAAATCTTTTAACAGCAGGAATGACTACATTTTCAAAAGCGTATTTATAAGCACCATCACCAGATCCGGCAGGAATTGGAACATTTATATTGAATCCTTCACCTGCGCCTTTGCCGGTTTCTTCAATAGTGCCAATAAATCTTGGGTATAAATCTTCTTGATGAAGAGAAATTGTTAACACATTTGGGTCTTGGTAATAAATATCTTGGGTGCCATTGCCATGGTGAACATCCCAATCAATTACGGCAAATTTAGTTAAATTAGTTGTTCTTCTTAAATGTTCAATCGCAACAGCAATGTTGTTAAACATACAAAAACCCATGCCATGATCTCTTACCGCATGATGTCCAGGTGGTCTTAATAATGCATAAGCCACATCTACTTCTTTTTTATAAACTGCTTCTGCTGCAACTATTGCTCCCCCTGCACCTAATGCGGCAATATCAAAACCAAAGGGACCAAACACTGATTCGTCATCACCCATTAACCCGCCATCATTTTCAGATAGCTTTTGCATATTTTCAATATGTTTAATGTTGTGCACAGCACTTAATTCAGCAATGGTTGCTTTTCTTGGTTCTAAGTGAATTAATTCATGTCTGAAAGAGGAAACATCAATTAGGCTTTTGAATCTTCTTTTGGACTCAGGAGACTCTGGATGTTTACCAGGTTGCATGAATTCACCTGGTTTATGACTTCCTGCATAATTTCCGGTGTCATGCCAAAAGAAATATTCATGGGTTAACCAACCAGTTTTTCTCACCTTTGACATAAGGAAAATACTAGTTAGTTTTGCTTAGCTTTGTCTATAAAGTATGTCAATTGCCACAAAAGAATGAAAAAGTTTACCCAACTTGGTTAACTGACAAAATCACTGATGGAATAGCTGGTCTGGTCGGAGAAGTTGTGGCTGAGATTGTCGCTAATCTGACTCCAGCGCCACTGGAATACCAAATAATTTCAAAATAGTCATTTGCGTTTGCTTCAACAAAGAAATTCCAAGCACCAACTATTTTAGTATTTCGCTTAGGTAAGTAGAGTTTTGTATTTGTATTTGCTAAATCGGAATTATTCTTTCTTATCCAAATTTCAATTTCAGAATCATCGGCTCCCGTATCTTCAATTTGAAAAGAAAATTGAATATCATATTTTCCACTATTTGTAATTGTAATTTTAGTGTTATCTACAATCGAAACACCAGAATTAAAATCTGTCGTATTAATTTTCATTGGATTGCCTGCGGCGATTAAATTTGTTTGAGTTGTTGTGTCATAAAAAGATCCATAGGCGCCAAATCCTCCTGCTGGTCCAGTTGCGCCAGTTGCTCCTCTAAGACCTTGAATACCTTGCAAACCTTGTGGTCCTGTTGCACCACTTGGTCCTCTAGGTCCAATTTGCCCTGTTGATAATTGTTGAGCAGAAGAAAGAACTGAATTGTCAGGAAATTTAATACCTTTTGTTACTTTCAAGTAACTTGCCGGAGTTGAAGAACCAATTGAAATATCTTGATTTGGGTTAAGAGAAATTATTCCACGGTTTGAATACTTAATATTGCCAATTCTAATTTCTGATAAACCATCTAGTCCCAAGATTCCATTGTTTGCTCCTATAAATATGTTTTTTCCAGTTGCTTTGTCTATTAAATTAAGAGCATCGGTTCCAACATAAATGCCTTTCCACCTCAGATCTGGTAAACCTAGACTCAGAACATCATTTTGAGGAGGGATTAAATTTAAATTTTTACCCGTTAGATCTTCACAAATCAATAAATCATCTCTCAAAGTTTCAGGTCTAGGCATTGAATTTGAACCGTCAGAAGCAACCACACACTTAACACTTGATTCTGGTTGGAAAATTTTTGAGAAAATAAAACTAAAAATCAGAGAGCTCAGTATTAGAACCAATACATTTAGCTGAAAGGACTTTATCTGCTGCTTTGCTTTAGCCATATAAATGTCCGTTTTCTTTTTTATTTAATATTTATACTAATCGTCTAATCACCTTGAACTAGTAAACCAACAAACAATGGCAATGATCCAAAATGAACCATTGCCATCGCTTGTGTACCCTCGAGGGGATTCGAACCCCCAACCTCCCTCTTCGGCTCAGGGGCGCTCTATCCGTTGAGCTACGAGGGCAACACAAACAGAGTTACATTTTTCAAAAGATGATGAAGAGAAATACTTTTCAATTGTGGATGACTAAATGATGTGGATAAAACCAAAAGGATTACTTTTCTTAAATTATTTGTAATTGATTTAAATTTGTGTTAACTTAATAATCCTTCGGCGCAGGGGACAATATTTATCCGTAATTGAGTAACCATCTCGTAGAAATACCCCGCTTAAT
>JBJOKB010000094.1:0-15019 GCA_046046315.1 Actinomycetota bacterium
ACAGAGAAGAATTAGAAAAAAGAGTTAAAGAATTTATGACTAAATATCCAGAAAATGTTCCTATGCCAGATCATTGGGGTGGATTTATTGTCAAACCAGAAAGTATTGAGTTTTGGCAAGGCAGACCTTCAAGGCTGCATGATCGAATTAGATTTACTAAAAAATCCAATGCTTGGACTATCGAGAGAATTTCTCCTTAATAACTTTTTCTCCCTTACTTGCTTTATATCTTCTTAACGTTTCTTCACGTTCTTCACCGTGATCAACCATTCTGTGCGGATAATCATTGATATATCCATCTGGTTGATCCCAAGGGGTATGAGCTTTTATTCCTTCTAAATGTTTTAGTTCAGGAATATATTTGTGAACATATTCAGCATTTGGATCAAATTTTTCTGCTTGCATCATGGGATTAAAAATTCGGTAATAAGGTGATGCATCTGTGCCACAACCTGCGGTCCATTGCCAACCATGAGAATTGCTGGCAATGTCACCATCTAGCAAATGCTTCATAAACCAATCAGCACCATGTCTCCAATGAATATGCAAATCTTTCACTAAGAAAGAAGCCACAATCATTCTTACTCTGTTATGCATCCATCCTGTTTGTTTTAATTGACGCATGCCAGCATCAACAATGGGAAAGCCAGTTTTACCTTCTTGCCATTTCTTTAGTCTTTGTTCAAAGTCTTTTTCTTGATCCCAACCCATCAATTCCCATTTTTGATCTAATGACTTTGTTTCACTTTCTGGTGCTGTAGCTAAAACTTCAGCATAAAATTCACGCCAACAGATTTCTTTTCTAAATGTGTCATGATCTTTTGTTTCATTTAATTCAATAAGAATTGTGCGAGGGTGAATTTCACCAAAGCGAAGGGGAATACTTAATTTAGAGGTCCCATTTAAATCAGGTCTATTTCTATTTTCGACATAACCATGAATTGCAGTTTGTAGGAATGTATCCAATATTGCTAATGCATTTTCTTCACCAGCTTTTGGAATTTCTATTTCACTTTTTACTTCAGGTAAAGCTTCACTGGGAAGAGGTACCAACCAAGGGGGAGATTTTTTAAATTTTTCTGCTGGTTTTCGCCAACCATGTTTTAACCACCCTCTGTAAAAGGGGGTAAACACTCGATAAGGAGTGCCATCATCTTTTTTCACTCGAAATGGTGCCACAGCATATGGAGAGCCAGTTCTAATTAATGGCACATTAATTTTTGCTAATTCTTTTTCAACATCAAAATCTCTTTGTCGACCATAAGGTTCAAAATCTTCTGAAATGTGAACAGATTTTGCATTACTTGCTTTTACAACTTCGGGTAAAACTTTTTTTGGATCTCCATAACGAATTAATAGATTGCCGTTTAAAGAATCATTTAAAGAAGTAAGGGAGGCATTTTGATAGGCCTGGAGTGGAGTTCCTGCTGCATCAAAAACTTTTGCATCAATATTGAATAGTGCAACAACTTGACCATCCCCATCGTTAAATGCTGCTTCAATTGCCGCATTCAAAGCAGGATGATCATGCAATCGAAGATCTCGACGAAACCACATCACACTAGGCATGGCTCTACATTAGGAGTTGCTCAGATTTGGCACAAATTTACAGCGTGAATCAATGAGACTCTCGTCACTTCATTCACAAAGATGACTATATATATAGACAATAAATCTATTCAGCGTGTTATTTTGGATTGGTGATGAGAAAACTATTTATCAGCACCTTGGCAACATTATTGATTGCTACTGGTTATGCCACACCATCATTTGCTGATGATATTCCTGATTATCCAGGAATATCCAAATTAACTCGTGGTGTTGAAAATAGTGCTGTAAAAAAAGTTCAACAAGCCTTAATAAAACTTGGTTATCCAATTCCTGTTGCAAATGGAAAATATGGTCCTGCTACAACTGCAGCAATTGCAGAATTTTATGAAGTGCAAGGTGACACAGATGATGGAACAACACTTGGTCCAGCTGGTTGGAACGCTCTATTTGAAGCATTAAATAGAGAAGAAGGTAAAGCACCTGCTACCGAAGAAGGTGTTGTTGAAGACAACACTCAAAATGATATTAAACCTGAAGATGTTTTAGTTGGTGAAGATCTTGCTGCAGCAACTGAAAGAGCTGCAAAGGTTTCTAAAGTTTTAGCAAGAGCAGCAAGTGTTAAAGGAACTCGATACCGAAGAGGCGGAGTTACAACTAAAGGATTTGATTGTTCAGGATTTGTTCTGTATGCAATGAGGCCAGTAGGAATTACTTTCGGAAGAACTTCTCGAGATATGAGACGAGAAACTCCAAAAATTACCAAAGAAGAAGTATTACCTGGAGATCTAGTTTTCTTTCATAACAAAAAAGGAACTGTTTATCACGTCGCAATTTATGCCGGAGATGGAAAGATCTGGCATGCCAGACGTCCAGGTTTGAGATTAGCTAAAACAAATATTTATGCCAAAAGAGTTTCTTACGGAAGAGTTGACTACTCTTAAAAATTCTTTTGTGCCCTCGGAGGGAATTGAACCCCCAACCTATTGCTTAGGACGCAGTCGCTCTATCCGTTGAGCTACGAGGGCTAAGACTTAACTAATAAATTTAAGCCTAATTCATCGAAAGTTAAGCAGCATCTTTAGTGCAATAAAACTGTTAGTTTTTCGCTTGAATTTATTGCCAGATTCAGTGCATTCTCATTATTTGTTGAAACCATTACTACCGAACCAGCACTTGAGCCGAAAGAAGATTTTTTGCTCGCAATGGCTACTACGGAAACATCTTTAGCGACAATTCCACCAAAAAGGCCATTTGAATTACTAATTCTGACAACATCGACAAGAGATCCTGGCTTAAGAATTGATGCCACCTCGCTATCTATGATTCTTACGCCCACAACTCTTTGATCAGAAATCTTTTCAGCGGTTGCTAGAACTCGTGTCTTTGTTAATTGTTCATCTTGTGCAATATTGCTGGAAAGCATTCGACCAATTAGTTGTTCTTTTGTTAAGAGATTCGGAGAAATTGCAGAAATTGCGATTCTGGTTTCCTTTAAATCTTTGTCTGTCAAAATATGGCCTGCAGGTATATCTTTATTGGCCACAATCACAGGTTTTGTGGCGAAATTATTTGCGGCTTTATCAATGATGGAATAAGCCACAACTGCTAAAAGACAGTAGGCAATGGTTTTTCGATATATTCGAAAAAGGGTAATTAAATCTGATTTTCTGATATCTATTTGGATTTTTCTCATCCCTTAAAAATAAAGGATTTGAGAATTTATTGCTTAAGTGTCAATTAAATCTGTGGATAACTTATTTATCAGTCTTAGGTTTAGTGGTTTTTGACTCAGATTTTGTTTCTTTTTTAGCTTCAGTTTTCTCAGGTTTTTTAGCTTTGTCGTCTTTTTTGGTGCTGTTTTCCGTCTTCTTCTTTTCTCGAGCATCATTTCGATAAAAACCTGAACCTTTAAAGACCACGCCTACAGCGCCAAATTTCTTTCTTACTTCACCACCACATTCTGGACATTTCGAAATTGGTTGATCAGAAAAAGATTGCACCAATTCAAATTCATGCTCACATTTACTGCAGGCATATTGATAGGTAGGCATAAGACATATTGTGCCAATTACTAATTATTAGTTACACAAAGGCAGTACTCTTATTGTTATGCACTTTTCCCCTTATGCCTTAGTAGGTCTGGGTGGCGCAATTGGCAGCGTGCTTCGTTGGATGATTTCAATTAGCCTTGATGATTCTTTGGGAAGACTTCCATTAGGAAGAGAAGGTTTTGCTTGGCCAACTTTAATAATAAATATTCTGGGCTGTTTAGCAATTGGATTTATTGCAGGGCATAGAAAACATTCTCTTGATGTTTGGCATTTTTGGGTAGTTGGTGTTTTAGGTGGTTTCACCACTTTTTCAACTTTCATAATGGAAACTTCCTGGCAAATACAAGCCCAAAATTGGCCATACACAATTCTTTACGTTTTGGGCACTTTTATTGCTTGCTATGCCGCAACTAGTTATTCATTAAAAAAATCTGAACAAAGAAGTGATCGATGAACGAAACAGTTCCAACACTTTTTGCTGTTGCTTTAGGTGGAGCACTAGGTGCCATGCTTCGTTTTCGTTTACGTTATTTGACACAAAATGCAAAAATTTCTATGGGAACTTATCCCGGCAATATCATTGCTAGCTTTTTATTAGGAATTGTTTCTGCTCTTTTTGCTGACGCATTTTTTGCTGTTGAAGGCTGGCAAAGTTGGTTTCAACCATTTCTCACCATTGGTATAGCAGGTTCACTTTCCACTTTTTCATCTTTCATGTTAGAAATGCATGAAACTACAAAAAAACATGGTTGGCAAAAGAGTATTGGTTATGCAATTTTTACTTTTGTTACAGGATTAATAGCTTTAAGTCTGGGTTTATTTTTAGGAACTTCTGTTCCTGTTTAGTCAGGTTTTGTGAAGTGAATTGATCTGTAAGGTGTAGCTATTGTGTGAATTGGTTGGTCATGGTCTTCTTGGGGAATTTCTAGAATAAATTCAGGATCAAATAACAACACAATTCTTTTCACTTTCTCATCAAGATGAACTAGCACTCTGTCGTAAAAACCTTTGCCTTTGCCTAAACGAGTTCCTTTAACATCAACTGCTAGACCAGGCAAAATAATTACACCTAGATCTTTTAATTCTTTAGCAAATACTCCTTCACCTTTTGGTTCCTTGATTCCATAAGGGCCAACATTAAAATCTGTTGGATTTTTTACCCATATAAGTTCTTCCCCCTCTATTCGAGGAAGCCAAACATTTCTATTTAAATTTCTAACTTCCAAGATCAATTTTTCTGTTGGTGGTTCTTCAGGAAGTGACATATATATAGCAACATCACCTGTTGTTTTGGAAAGTTCAAACAAAGCACGCTTAGTTAGTTGCTCGGTATCAAATTCACCAAGTTGCGTCTTTCGTCTGGCTTCTTGCAGACTTTTACGCAAACTTTGCTTGGTCTCTTGAGTATTGGGTGTAGCCATAGACCTAGAAGCATACTCAAAGCGCGTAATCTTTACCCATAACACTTTTAGGAAATTTAAGGAGGAAGTAAATGTCAAAAGTTACTTGTGCAGTTGTGCCAGTAGCTGGTTATGGCACTCGCTTTCTTCCTGCTACCAAAGCCACACCAAAAGAAATGTTGCCCGTTGTTGATAAACCTGCCATCCAATATGTTGTGGAAGAAGCAGTCGCTGCAGGCTTAAATGATGTTTTATTTATTACCGGTAGAAGTAAACGTGCTTTGGAAGATCACTTTGATGATTCACCAGAATTAGAAGCTGAACTATCAAAACAAAACAAAAGCGAATTATTAGAAAAAGTAAAAGATCCAGCCGAATTGGCCAAAATACATTTTGTGAGACAGGGTGTTCCTAAAGGTTTGGGCCATGCTGTTTCGATGGCTAAAGAACACGTCGGCACAAATCCATTTGCCGTTCTACTTGGTGATGACTTAATTGATCCTAGAGATTTTGTGTTGGATGACATGTTGAAAGTCCAAGCAGAACATGGTGGATCTGTGGTGTTACTAATGGAAGTAGATCCTTCCGAAATACATCTTTATGGTTCAGCTCAAGTTGAAAAAACCGATAAAGAAAATGTTGTGAAAGTTACAGATTTAGTTGAAAAACCAAATGCTAATGATGCACCAAGTAATTATGCAGTAATTGGAAGATACCTATTTGATCCTGCAGTATTTGATGTTTTAGAAAAAACTAAACCAGGTAAAAACGGTGAAATTCAATTAACCGATGCCATGAAGACTTTGGCTAAAGATGTTAAAAAAGAAGTTGGTGGAGGATTGCACGCTGTAATTTTTAAAGGCAGACGCTATGACACTGGAGACAAATTGTCATACCTGCAATCAGTTGTTCAACTTGCCGCTGAAAGAGATGATTTAGGACCTGCCTTTAAAAAGTGGTTAAAAAATTTCGTTAATAATTTAGGAAATTAAATATGGCGCCTTTTTGGCCCGTTGTTTTGCAGCATGACAATTTGATTCTTCGCCCACTTCGCTACCGAGATAAGCGCGCTTGGGTAAAGATTCGTGACAATAACCAAAATTGGTTTAAAGAATGGGAAGCAACCATTCCTGAAGAATTTAATGAAGGCAAAGCTAGTTTTTATCAAGTAGTTAAGAATCTAAACAACGAAGCAAAAACTCATAGAGCTTTGCCTTTTGTTATGACAGTGGATGGAAAAATTGCTGGACAAATAACTGTTGCCAATATTAATTATGGATCAACTAGAAGTGCTTACATTGGATATTGGATAGGTGAAGAATTTGCTGGCAAAGGTTACACACCTCTTGCTGTTGCAATGGCAATCGATCATTGCTTTAAAACATTAAAACTTCATCGAATCGAAATTGCGATTAGACCTGAAAATACAAAGTCGTTAAGAGTTGTTGAAAAGCTTGGACTTAGACAGGAGGGAACCAGACCTAAGTTTTTACACATAAATGGGGATTGGCGAGATCATTTGATATTTGCAATAAATGAAGATGAAATTAGTGGTTCTTTAGTTTCAAAGTTGAAAAATTCTTAAATAACCTAACTCACATAACGACACACCCTGTAAGTCAGAAAAAATAACAATCCAAACTTCTAACCTATTTACATGGGGTCTGGCTTACTTTTAGCAATAGTTTTGGGTCTTTGGGCAGTGGTGCTCTACCCAAGTTTTGCTAAAAATCGAGTTAATACCAATGAAACAAAATCAATAGATCGTTTCAATAAAGCAATGCGATCAATTAGTGATTTAGTGCCAACCCGAAATAAAGAAGTAATCGATAATCAAAGATCAGCAGCAATTAGAAGAAGAAATGTCACTTACACACTTTTTGTTATTAACGTTGCAGTCATTGTTACTTCACTTCTAGGTTATGTTCCAGAACCTCTTGCTTTAATTCCCGTTGGTGTTTTAATTTTGTGGTTAACTGTTGCCTTTATTGCTGCCCAAAAAATTCAAACTGAAACTCAAACCAAAGTTAGAACAAGTGTGATTAGAAAAAATTATGTAATTTATAAGAAACCTGTTGAAGGAAAAACTTTAATAAAACCAGATCCAGAAAGAGATTTAATTATGGATGAAAGACCATTTGAAAGAATCCAAGAACCTAAAGTTGTGCAACCACAAATTATTGAAGAACAAAGACGCGCACAAGGCGCTTAAATCCAGTTCCTAAACCACATCCGTAACAGCCAATCATCTTTTGGAATTTGCATACCTGTCCAAACTGGATAGAAGAACACAGAAATTCCAATCACAATAATTAATAAGATTGAACCAATTATTAAAAATACTTTCTTATCAGAATCCCGAGCCCCAATTCCTAAGTAGATTAAATTAGCAATATAGGCAATTGCAATAACTAGAAATGGTAAGTAAACAACGGAGTAAAAATAAAACATGGTTCGTTCTGGAAACATTAACCATGGAGCCCAACCAGCTAAGAACAAAATCACAATTGTGCCAGCTCGCCAATTTCTTGAACGCAAGAAATTAATCACTAATAGCAGTATTGCTAAAACTCCACTCCACCAAATCAAAGGATTACCAAGTGCTAATACTTCACTAGCACAATTGCTGCTGGCACAATTTGTTAAATTCTCTTTGTAAAAGAAAGAGGTAGGTCGAAATAAAATTGGCCAACCTAATGCATAGGCTTCATAACTGTGATCTGTAACTAGATTTATGTGAAAATTCCAAATTTGTTCGTGATAATTAAATAAAGATTTAAAAGTATTAACAATTCCAACGTTATCGGGATTTCTTCCCCAGCCATCTTCGGATCTAATCCAACCTGTCCACGAGGCAAGATAAACCAAAATGGCAGGAACAACTAATTGAATTTTTGCCCACCAAGCATCAACAAGCAAAGCTCCCCAAAAAGGTCTTGATGCGTGACGAATTTTTCTGAATGAATATTCCCAAAGTACTGTCAATAATCCAATTGCTGCTAAATACCAAAGCGCAGACCATTTAGTTGCAATTGCTAAGCCTAAAAATATGCCAGCGGGAATTCTCCAAGGATGCCAAGTAAACCTGCCCCCAAATTTTGATTCAGGTTTAAGTTTTCGTGAAATTCGATTTCTTGCATAATCTCTGTCAATTAGTAAACAACTAATACCTAACATCACAAAAGTTGTCATAATTCCATCAAGAAGAGCAGTCCTACTCATCACAATTGCCAAACCATCAATGGCTAATAAAAATCCTGCTAATGCACCAAACCAAATTGATCTGAGTAATCTAATTGCAACTCGAGTTGTCACTAAAACCAAAAGTGTGCCCATAAATGCAACACCTGCACGCCAACCAAAAGAATTTAAACCAAATAATTGTTGACCTATGGCAATAATCCATTTGCCCATTGGCGGATGTGCCACAAATGAGCCAAATGTTTCAAATAAATCTGTGCGACCCTGTAATAAGAATTCGTTAGCTTTTTCAACTGCTTCTCGCTCATAACCATTAGTGAGTAATGCATATGCATCTTTTACGTAATAAGTTTCATCGAAGACAACTTCCTCGGGTAAAGATAAACGTGGCCAACGAACAAGTGCGGCAATAGTAGTAACTAAAAGAGTCAAACCCCAGCTAAGTAAATGCTGTTTGGGAGCATGATCAACAAGTTCATTGGTGTTGTGAATATCAGGAATTCTTCTGGCATGTGCTGCATGAACTTGTCCCACGGCTGAAAGATTACGACGAACTTGTGCCTGAAAGGATGAGGGATATGAGTGGCGGGCAATTAATTTTGGCGGCAACGCCTCTGGGCAATATTTTGGACGCATCACCCAGGTTAAAACAAACCTTGGAACAAGCAGATCTCATCGCCGCTGAGGACACCAGAAGAGCTAAAAGATTATTTGCTGATTTAAATCTAGAGATAACTGCACCAATTATTTCATTATTTGAAGAAAACGAAATTGAAAAAATTCCAGACATAATTGAAAAACTAAAAAACGGTTCCAAAGTTGTAGTTGTTAGTGATGCAGGAACACCTGCAATAAGTGATCCAGGTTATCGACTTGTATCAAAAGCGATCGAAGAAAATATTTCCATAACTGTGATTCCTGGTCCAAGTGCAGTGCTTTCAGCATTAGTTTTATCAGGTCTACCCACAGATCGATTCTCCTTCGAAGGATTTATTGCTCGCAAAGGAAAAGAAAGAACTGAAGTTTTAAATAATTTAAATACTCAATCTAGAACCATGATTATTTTTGAATCTCCGCGAAGAACTCTACAAACTCTGCAAGACATACAAGAAATTGTTGGTAAAGACAGAAAAGCTGCAGTGGTCAGAGAAATATCTAAAACTTATGAAGAGGTAATCAGAGGAAGCATTCACGAACTAATTGAATGGGCAAGTGCCAAAGAAGTATTAGGGGAAATAACTTTAGTAATTGCTGGAGTTGAAAATACCGGTAAAAAAGAAGTTGATGATCAAGCCATTGCTGAAGTTAAGCAATTAGTTACGGCTGGATCCAGTTTTAAAGACGCAGTTCAAGAAGTTTCAACACAACGAGGATTGTCTAGACGAGAGCTTTACGAAGCTTCTCTAAGATTGGACTCATGAGTAGCGCCAAAGATTCTTTCTATTTATCTACACCTATTTATTATGTAAACGATGCTCCTCATATTGGTCACGCCTACACAACAACTGCAGGAGATGTTTTAACTCGTTGGCATCGCCAACGTGGTGAAAACGTTTGGTTTTTAACTGGCACAGATGAACATGGCACAAAAGTGCAAAGAACAGCTGAAAGCAATAACGTTAAACCTCAAGATTGGGCAGATAAATTAGTAAACGAAGCTTGGCTTCCAGTATTAAAAACTATTAATGCAGCTAATGATGATTTCATCAGAACAACATCTCAAAGACACATCAAAGGTGTTCAAGCATTCTGGGAAAACGTTAAAGCAAATGGTGCTGTTTATGAAGGAAGTTATGAAGGACCATATTGCGTAGGTTGCGAAGAGTTTAAATTACCTGGAGATCTATTAAAAGAAAACGGCCAAGAGCTTTGTCCAATTCACTCCAAACCAGTTGAAATGCTAAAAGAAAAAAACTGGTTTTTTAAACTTAAGCAATATCAACAACCATTAATTGATCATTACACAAAAAATCCAGAAGCAATACAACCCCAATCTGCTTATAACGAAGTCATGGCATTTTTGAAACAAGGGCTAGAAGACATTTCAATGTCTAGATCAGCTGTTTCCTGGGGAATTCCTTTGCCTTGGGATGAGAAACAAGTTGTTTATGTTTGGTTCGATGCACTTCTTAATTACATAACCGCAGCAGGTTATGGAGCACCAGAAGAAAGTGCTGAAGGAAAACTTTTCAAAAAAGTTTGGCCAATTGATGTTCATTTAGTTGGAAAAGATATTTTAAGATTTCATGCTGTTTACTGGCCAGCAATGTTGATGGCTGCAAATGTTGAACTTCCTAAATGTGTATTTGCCCACGGTTGGTTATTAGTGGGTGGAGAAAAAATGAGTAAAACAAAATTAACAGGTATTGCTCCATCAACAATTGTTGATTATGTCGGAGCGGATGCTTTTCGTTACTACTTCTTATCAGCAATTCGCTTCGGTCAAGATGGCTCTTTTTCTTGGGAAGATTTAACAGCAAGATACACAAGTGAATTAGCTAATGGCTTAGGAAATCTAGCTTCTAGAGAAGCAGCGATGATTGAAAAATACTTTGAAGGAGTAGTTCCAAAGCCTGGAAATCTCACTACAGCTGATCAAGTGCTTGTTGAAGGAATCAAAAAAGCAGCCAAAGATGCAGATGAATTCATCACAAAACTTGATTTTTCAGAGGGCATAAACGCCATTAGAAACGTAGTTGATGCTGCCAATCTTTATGTCACAGAACAAGAACCATGGAAAATTGCTAAGGATGAAGCAAACAAAGAAAGATTAGCAACCGTTTTGTATTGCGTTGCTGAATCTTTAAGAGCAATTGCTGTTTTGTATCACGCCATCATGCCAGAGAGCACTAAAAAGATTTGGAATATTTTAGGAGCAAATGAATCAATTGGTGATATTTCTAAACAACTAATTAGTGATGCTGGAACCTGGGGAATTTTGCCCGCAGGTAGCAAAGTTAATAAAGGCGAAGCTGTATTTCCTCGCCTGGCAGAAGATGAACAATAAAGATAATGAATTACGCGCCAGAAAAGATTTTGGTGTGACCGAATCCAAGAAACGTGAATACCCTCCACTTCCAGAAAAATTAACAACTACAACTGTTGATGCTCATTGTCATTTAGACATTGAAGATCAAGACATATTTATGAGTGTGGAAGATGCTCTTGGTAAAGCTAAAGCTGTTGGGATAACTGGAATTGTGCAAGTAGGAGTGGATGTACCAAGTTCCAGATGGGCTGTAAAAACCGCCAAAGAATTTTCCCAAATTCATGCCACTGTTGCCCTTCATCCAAATGATGCACCAGTAATTGCTTTAGAAAAAGGGGAAAGTGCTTTAGATGAAGCAATTGCAGAAATTGCAGAATTAGCAAAAGAAGATGTTGTTAAAGCAATTGGTGAAACTGGAGTTGATTTTTTTCGCACCAGTGAAGAAGGAAGAGCATTTCAAGAAAAATCATTTAGAGCACATATTCAAATAGCAAATAAATTAAATAAACCTGTAATGGTTCACGATAGAGACGCACATCTTGACGCTTTAAGAATTCTTGATGATGAAAAAGCACAACAAGTAATCTTTCATTGCTACTCAGGTGATAAGGATTTTGCTCAAGAATTAGTTAAAAGAGGTTGGTATTTATCATTTGCAGGAACCTGTACCTTTAAAAATGCCCAAAACTTAAGAGATGCATTGCAAGTGACTCCATTAGAAAATGTTTTAGTAGAAACAGATGCACCATTTCTAACACCTATGCCTTACCGCGGTTACCCAAATGCGTCTTACATGATTCCTTTAACACTTTCCACGATGGCAAAGGAAATGAATGTGGACATAAACACAGTTGCTGATGCCACAAGAACAAATGCTGAAAAGCTTTTCGGAAAGTTTGAATGACTAACCAATTATTAACACCAACGGAAATAAGAGAATTAGCCAGTAAATTAGATTTAAAACCAACCAAAAAACTAGGTCAAAATTTTGTTACTGACCAAAATACCGTTGAAAAAATAGTCAGAACAAGTAATGTCACAAAAGATTCACATGTTTTAGAAGTTGGACCCGGTTTAGGTTCGTTAACTCTTGCCCTGCTTGCCACTGGAGCAAAAGTTAGTGCTGTAGAAATTGATGAGCGCCTTGCAGAAATACTGCCAATTACGGCAAGATCTAAAGGCTTTAGTGATTCACAATTGATTGTCATAAACAAAGATGCTCTAGATATCACCACAAAGGATGTAAATAATCCTGATGTTTTTGTGGCAAATTTGCCTTATAACGTTTCCGTTCCAGTAATTATTCATATTTTAGAAAATTTTCCAAGTATTAAGCACTATTTAGTTATGGTGCAATCAGAAGTTGCAGATCGACTCGCCGCAGGACCAGGTTCAAGAACATATGGTTCACCCAGTGTGAAATTGCAATGGTATGCCGAAGTTTCTAAAGCTGGTTCTATTTCTAGAAATGTTTTCTGGCCGGTACCAAATGTTGACTCTGATTTAGTTCAAATAAATAGAAGAAAAGATGTAGATGAATCAATCAGGCCAGAACTTTTTGCTGTAGTAGATGCTGCTTTTTCTCAAAGAAGAAAGATGCTTCGTTCTGCATTGAGTTCATTATGTGGTGGTTCAGAAAAAGCAACCGAAATTCTAGAAACTGCCCAGATTGACCCACAGTTACGTGGGGAAGCCTTAAATGTTTCTGACTATGTGCGATTGACTTATGCCATGAAGAAAAGTGGCGTAACTATTACTTCAAATAGATCATGACCGCATATTTACAAGATTTAGCACCTAAACATATTTCAGTAAAAGTTCCAGCCAAAATTAACTTATCTCTTAAAGTTGCACCCTTAGGTAAAGACGGTTTTCACCAATTGGCAACTGTTTTTCATGCTGTTTCTATCTATGACGAAGTAACAATAAGCCTGGTTAAACCTGGGCAAGAGGAAATATCAGTTGGGGGAATTAACGCTGAGAAGATTCCAACCAATAAAGACAATCTTGTTGCTAAAGCGATAACTGAAATTGCTAAGCATGTAAATCAACCAATTCATTCACGAATTCATATCGATAAATCAATTCCAGTTGCAGGAGGTATGGCAGGGGGAAGTGCTGATGCCGCAGCAACAATTATTGGAATTAATCACTTATGGGACTTTCATTTAACAATTGATGAATTAAATTTAATTGCTTCCAAAGTGGGTTCTGATGTGCCATTTTTATTACATGGAAATACTGCTTTAGGTTATGGAAGAGGTGAACAATTAACACCTGTTTTGCACAGAAATTCATTGCATTGGGTAATAGCAACAAATAACTTTGGTTTATCCACTCCTGATGTTTATGCCGAATTTGATCACCTTAATAAAGATAAAGAAATTAAAGATCCAGAAATATCTTTGGAATTATTACAAGCTCTAGCTCATGGAAACCCTAATGAAGTAGCAAAGAATTTAGTGAACGATTTGCAAGCTGCAGCCTTGTCACTAAAACCCGAATTAAGAAGATTACTAAGAGCAGGAGAAGAAGCAGGAGCATTAGCTGGAATTGTTTCTGGATCTGGTCCTACTTGTGTCTTTCTCTGCTTTGACGACACAGCAGCTTCAGATATTGCAATTGATCTATTAAGTAGTGGAACTTGTTCTTCAGCAGTTACTGCTTTTGGACCAGTGCCGGGGGCAAGAATTAAATAGAAGTTTTCTTTGAAGTTAAAGCAGGATTTGCTTTCAGATCAGTTAAACCATTCCACACAAAGTTAACAACCTGAGCAGTAATTTCTTCTTTGGAAATATGTCTTTCTTCTTCCCACCATTGACCAGTTAAAGCAACTGAACCAACTAAAGTTCGAGCATAAATTCCTGCAGATTTTTTAGGTAGCCCAAAACGACCAAAAGCTTCAGCTAAAACTGCTTCACATTTATCAACAATGTCATTAACCAAACCAGAATAAGCACCAGCTCCTTTTGCAGCAGGTGCATCTTTTAATAAAACTCTGTAACCATCAGGATGTTCATCAATATAGGTAAAGAATGCATAAACAGCTTGTTCTAACATCGTGCGCGGATGACCCGGTTTTAAATTAAAAGTAACTGTGTCAAGTAGTTCTCTTGTTTCACGATCAAGAATTACTGCGTATAAACCATCTTTACTTCCAAAGTGTTCATAAATTACTGGCTTTGAAACAGAAGCCCATTGCGCAATTTCTTCAACTGAAACTGCTTCATAACCTTTTTCAGCAAATAAATGTCTTGCAACATTAATTAATTGTTCACGTCTTTCATGACCACTCATTCGAGTGCGACCGGCTTCGCGTTCTACTTCCAATGCAGCCTTGCTGATTCGTTCGCGAGCACGCTCTGCTTCTTGCAGCATTTTTTCTTGGGCTTTAAGTAATTTCTTTGCAGCTTTGAGTTCGTCTTTAGTAGGTTCACTCGTTGAATTGGTAGGCACGAATCAACGCTACAACTCCAGATGGTTAGGCTTATTCGAGCGCTGGTTCACTTGCACTACAAATCAGATAAAGCTAATCCGGGATCGTCCAATTGGCAGGACATCGGCCTTTGGAGCCGCGAATCGGGGTTCGAGTCCCTGTCCCGGAGCCACTTGAAAACTACAACTACCTAATAACATCAACTACGTGAGCAATTTAAGTGCCGCAATTGTGTTGGCAGCCGGTTTCGGCAAAAGAATGAAATCATCAACCCCAAAAGTTTTGCATCCAATTTGTGGAATGCCGATACTTGGTCATGTTTTAGAAACAGTTGAAGAACTAAAACCAACTCAAATAATTACTGTTGTAGGTCATGGCAAAGAAAGAGTAA
>JBJOKB010000101.1:0-2987 GCA_046046315.1 Actinomycetota bacterium
TGTAATACTTTTAATCCCTTGTTGATGGCATCTTGATGTGAACCAGAAAAAGCGGTGAAAACTAAATCTCCGCCATAAGGATGTCGTTCTGCAACAGGTAATTGGTTGCAATATTCCACTGTTCTTTTAATTTCATCTATGTCACTGAAATCAATTTGTGGATCTATTCCTTGACTAAATAAGTTCAATCCAAGGGTTACTAAACAAACGTTTCCAGTTCTTTCGCCATTTCCGAATAAACAACCTTCAATTCGATCTGCACCGGCTAAGTAACCAAGCTCTGCCGCGGCAACTGCTGTGCCTCGATCGTTATGAGGATGCAAAGAAAGAATTACGCCTTCTCGTCGATCTAGGTTTCGATTCATCCACTCAATGGAATCGGCATAAACATTTGGTGAAGCCATTTCAACTGTCGCAGGTAAATTAATAACACTAGGGCGATCTTTTGTTGGTTGCCAGACATCATTTACTGCATTACAAACTTCAGCTGCATAATCAAGTTCTGTGCCAGTAAATGATTCAGGTGAGTATTCAAAGAAAATTTCACTTTTACCCATTTGTTCGGCGTACTTGGCCACCAGTTGTGCGCCATGAACCGCAATGTCTTTAATTCCATTTTTATCTAAATCAAATACAACTCTTCTTTGTAAAGTTGAAGTTGAGTTATAAACATGAACTATTGCGTTATCAACACCTTCAAGTGACTCATAAGTTCTTTCAATTAAATGCTCTCTAGCTTGAGTAAGAACTTGAATTACAACATCATCAGGAATTATGTCATCTTTAATTAATTGACGGACAAAATCAAAATCATTCTGCGATGCTGCAGGAAAACCAACTTCAATTTCTTTGTAACCCATTTTGACTAAAAGTTCAAACATTTTTCGTTTACGATCTGGTGTCATTGGATCAATTAATGCTTGGTTGCCATCTCTTAGATCAACAGCACACCATCGGGGAGCTTTGGTGATTTTATTGTTTGGCCAGGTGCGATCTTTTAAATCAATCGGGGTAAATGCTTGATAACGCTGAAACTTCATCGGGGAAGTTTTTTGATTATTATTTTTCATTTTGCTTTGACCTCTTCATTTAGTCGCTATGGGATGAGACCAGCAATGGCGAACTCCCGCAGCGAGGAGGCCAGTCGTTAGGCCTCGCTGCGGCTTTGAAGTAGCAAGCAACGAATCATTATGAAATAAGGGTAGCAGGCACAAAATAAACAGTGCAGCCCTACGCTGTACTTATTATGAATTCCTATCGTGTTGCGTTAATTCCTGGTGATGGCATCGGAGTCGATGTTGTTAACGAAGGTTGCAAAGTTTTAGATTCCGTGGGCTTGAAATTTGAAACCCAAAATTATGACCTAGGCGCAAATCGCTACCTTAAATCTGGGGAAACATTACCTGATTCTGTTTTAGATGAATTAAAAAAATTTGATGCAATTTTGCTTGGTGCAGTTGGAGATCCTAAAGTTGCTCCAGGAATTTTAGAGCGAGGACTATTACTTCGCTTGCGCTTTGAATTAGATCACTATGTGAATTTACGTCCGGTGAAGTTATTTCCTGGGGTTAGCGCTCCGTTAGCTGGAAAAACTCCAGAAAATATTGACATGGTTGTCGTTCGAGAAGGAACAGAAGGATCTTATGTTGGTGCTGGGGGAGTTTTAAGAAAAGGCACCAAAGATGAACTTGCAACAGAAGAATCTTTAAATACAGCTTTTGGCGCAGAAAGAGTAATTCGTGATGCTTTCAAACGTGCTCAAAATAGACGTAAGCATTTAACGCTTGTTCATAAAGCTAATGTTTTGGTTTTTGCAGGAGATATGTGGAAGAGAACATTTGATCGCGTTGCAAAAGAATTTAGTGAAGTAAAAACTGATTATCAGCACGTTGATGCTGCATCAATGTTTTTTGTGACAAATCCTGAAAAATTTGATGTTGTTGTAACCGACAACTTATTTGGTGACATATTGACAGATATTGGTGCCGCAATCGCTGGTGGAATTGGTTTAGCCGCAAGTGGCAATATCAATCCTGAAAAAACAACTCCTTCGATGTTTGAACCGGTTCATGGATCTGCACCAGATATAGCTGGCAAAGGAATTGCCGATCCGACAGCAGCAATCATGAGTGTGTCCATGATGCTTGATCATTTGGGTGAAAAAGAAGCTGCCAAGAAAATTGAAACTGCAGTTGCAAAAGATTTAGCTTCTAGAGGAACAACTAAGCGAAGCACATCAGAAATCGGAGATGCGATCGCCAAATTGGTGAGTGCATGACAACTTTTAGCGTTACTAAAAATACAACGCCTAAAACAGATAGTGAAAGAAATGCAATTCTAGAAAATCCAGGATTTGGTAAACATTTCACTGATCACATGGTTTTGATTGACTGGGAAAAAGATAAAGGATTTATTAATCCTCGAGTTGTTCCTTACGCCCCACTATCGATCGATCCTGCCAATATGACTTTGCATTATGGCCAGGCCATATTTGAAGGATTAAAAGCTTACAAACATAAAGATGGAAGCATTAAAACTTTTAGACCTAAATCAAATGCAGCAAGATTTGCAAAATCTGCCAAAAGAATGGCAATGCCAGAAATACCAGAGGAATTATTTGTTGAGGCCATAAAAGAATTAATCGCAGTTGATAAAAATTGGGTTCCAGAAGATAGAGAAAAATCACTTTACTTAAGACCTTTTATGTTTGCTACTGAAGTTGGTTTGGGGGTAAGACCTGCTAGCAAATATTTATTTTTAATTATTGCTTCTCCTGCGGGAAATTATTTCCCGGCAGGTATTAAACCAGTTTCTGTTTGGTTGAGCAAAGAATATGTTAGAGCTGCACCTGGTGGAACCGGTGAAGCAAAATTTGCAGGAAATTACGCAGCTTCACTAATTGCTCAAGCACAAGCTGCTAAAGAAGGATGCGATCAAGTTGTGTGGCTCGATGCTATTGAACGTCGCTTCATTGAAGAAATGGGCGG
>JBJOKB010000080.1:0-6228 GCA_046046315.1 Actinomycetota bacterium
TTTGCATGATTAAAACACTCTAGCCTAAAACTTGCAAGACTTGGTTATCTATTAATTAAATCATCTCTAAATACATCTAATTGAGTATTGGCTAAATAATAAGGAATTACGCGGTAAGAAAACACATTTGTCGGTCTTACTAAAATTCTTGATGCCACACCGTTTGGCAAAACTGTGCTAGAGACACCATTAGCAAAAGTTCCTCTTTGCTGATCTAGTTTTCCGCCCCAGTTAATCAACCAAGCCCCATCTTCTAATTCTCTTGCTGTTCCGCAACAAGAAGAAATACTTTGGCTGGAGCCCGTAACAACTTGGGTAATTTTTGCCTTCATATTTTTTTCATCAATTTTAAATGTTAAAACTCTAGGATTTCTGTTTGAAGTTGTGCCGTTATCAAAAATACTCACTTCGCCTTTTGATGTGACGCGAGCATCGTGTTGGCCTGAGAGTAAATGATTCAAATCAATTGTGTTATTTGATTGATTAAATGCGCCATATTCATTAACTACATCCAGATCGTATTTAGTCTTTCCATGGCCACCTAATTTCCAAATAAGTTCTCCATCAGAAATCCTCATTTTGTGTACAGCATCAAGGTGGCGGGAGGAAATTATTACCGAATCTCCTGCAATTTCGACAGAATTGGAGTGAATTACATCTACTGGCGCGGCACCTGGATTGTAATAGGCAGGTTGATTGGTGGCTATCTCTTCAATATTGATTCGATCTAATAAGGAATATTTAAATTTTTCGGTTCCATCCACATTTAAAAATACGATTTCAGAATCAAGTACTTCAATTCCTTTAGGAATTCCTATTTTACTTAAATCAACATCGATTCTTTTGGCATATCTGATTCCTACAGCTTCCCCATTTGGAAATACTTCTAAATCATGAAAGTCTAAAGTTCCTTCAGCATTTAAGTTCTGAGCACCTGTGTATGACTTTTCAACTTTATGAGTCAATAAGTTATAAACCATATATTCACCATCGCTAGAAAACACTCCAGCTGGTTTTTTTGAACCAACAAATAAAACTTTATTGCCACCTTCAATTAATTTAGGATCTCTTAGATAAACAAAACCTTCTTTAGCTAAAGGCTTAGAATTTGTTGCCATCCACCAAATAGGAGTTCCTAAGGAATCTCGCAAAACAATTGTGCCGTTGTATTGATCATTTACCTGGCCTGCGATGACAATTGTGTCCATCAAATTAAATTCTTTTCGCTTACCATCAGCATTCGTTATAGATATTGGTGAAACTCTCTTATCGACACATGTTAAATAATATTTTTTGTTAAAGATACCCATGTAAGAAATTGATATTTCAGTGATTGGTCCTTTTTCAATAATTTTAGAATTTAGATTTGGGTTGATTTCCATCTTTGAATTATTATCGTCACAGTTATCTAATGCGTAATTCTCAACTTTTGGATTAAATTTTGGATAAACTTTTTTAGAGAAAATTATTGAATTATTGTCCAGAAATCGTTCTGTCTGAAAATTAAAAGCAAAATATCCAAAGAAGGCAAGAAAGAGACCAATAAGAATTATGAATTTTGGAATTTTTAACTTCATCACCTAATTATATTTAAAAAAAAAATAGAAATGTCCGAATTTAGTCTTAACGAATCCTAGGAATTTGCTAAGAATTGTGGGCCCTGTCGGGATCGAACCGACGACCCACAGATTAAAAGTCTGTTGCTCTACCGACTGAGCTAAAGGCCCGCTTGACTAATGCTAGTCAGATTACAAATCCTGCCTAGAAACGGCTTATCGTTCTAGTTTGCCTGAGATAAATAGTTCGGTGTTATCTCTTGCTTCAGAATCATCAAATTGCACCGGTGGTGATTTCATCAGATAGCTTGATGGTGAAATTAGTGCTCCACCAATTTTTCTATCTTTTGCAATCTTGGCGCAACGAAGTGCGTCAATAATGACTCCTGCTGAATTTGGTGAATCCCAAACTTCAAGTTTGTATTCCAAATTCAATGGCACATCACCAAAAGCGCGACCTTCAAGGCGAACATATGCCCATTTGCGATCATCTAGCCATGAAACATAATCACTTGGCCCAATATGAACGTTTCCTTTACCCATATCGTGATCAACTTGGGAGGTAACAGCTTGAGTTTTGGAAATCTTTTTAGATTCCAAACGATCTCTTTCCAACATGTTTTTAAAATCCATGTTGCCGCCCACGTTTAACTGCATGGTGCGATCTAATTGCACACCACGATCACCAAACAGTTTTGCTAACACGCGATGAGTAATAGTTGCACCAACTTGGGATTTAATATCATCACCAATAATTGGCACTCCTGCATCTTTAAATTTCTTTTCCCAAACAGGATCTGAAGCAATAAATACTGGAAGTGCATTAACAAATGCAACTTGAGCATCAATTGCGCATTGGGCATAAAACTTAGCTGCTTCTTCAGAGCCAACTGGTAAATAACAAATTAAAACATCAGCATTTGTTTCTTTCAAAACTTTCACAACATCAACTGGTGCATCTGTTGATTCTTGAACCATTTCTTTGTAATAACGGCCAAGTCCATCAAGAGTATGACCTCGAGAAACCTTTACTCCTAAAGGTTTTACATCCGCAAATTTAATTGTGTTATTTTCACTTGCCCACATGGCATCTGCTAAATCTAAACCTACTTTTTTGCCATCAACATCAAATGCGGCAACAAATTCAATATCTTTAATGTGATAATCACCAAGTTGCACATGCATTAGTCCTGGAACTTCTTCATTAACATTGGCGTTCTTGTAATACTCAACACCTTGAATTAATGAATTAGCACAATTACCTAATCCAACTATTGCTACCTTTATTTTACTCATGCTTGCTTCCTCTCACTAGATATTAATTCGTCAATCCATTTCAATTCACTTTCAACAGAATCCAAATTATGGTTCTGAAGTTTTAGGGTGTATTGATCCATTTGTTTTTCTGTTCTTTCGATTTGAGATTCAAGTAATGCCACACGTTCTTGCAAACGAGCACGACGACCTTGCAAAATTTGTAATCTCACGGCAGAAGCAGTTTTTGCAAAGAAAGCAAAATAAGTTAAGAAGTTTTCATCATCCCAAGATTCAGGTCCTGCTTCTTTTAAGAGTGTGGCAAATTTATCTTTTCCAGTTTTAGTAATTTTGTAGGAAATACGAGCTCTTCTGGTTAAACCAATTTCTGATTCTTGCGCATCTTCGTCAATAAAACCTAATGATTGCAATCTTCTTAATTCTGGATATAAAGATCCATAAGAAATAGCTGAAAGAGGTCCAAGAGTTAGAGACACTCTTTTACGCAGTTCATAACCATGCAGTGGCCCTTGAGACAGCAGTCCTAAAACCACAAGCTCTAGGGAAGTATTTTTCTTGGCCATTTGTTGAGCGCCAATCCTTTGCAGATATATCGAATAGATATATCAAAATAGCAGGTAGTCCTGCCTTTTTACTAGATGCACTTGTGATTGGTGGGAATGGGTTTGCGTACACTTAAGTGCTCACCTAAAAATTATTTTTAGGTGAAAAAGCGGCCTAATTAGATCAGGCCCCTGTCGTCCAGTGGCCTAGGACGCCGCCCTTTCACGGCGGTAACGCGGGTTCGAATCCCGTCGGGGGTACGTTGCACTAACAAGCAATAAAGAAATAGCAAGGCCCAGTAGCGCAGTTGGTTAGCGCGCCGCCCTGTCACGGCGGAGGTCGCGGGTTCAAGTCCCGTCTGGGTCGCTTAAATTCGGCAAATTAGTTTTTTAAATTTGTTTGCCGCATTTAAGGCCAGGTAGCTCAGTCGGTACGAGCGACCGCCTGAAAAGCGGTAGGTCACCGGTTCGATCCCGGTCCTGGCCACATTTTTAATTAATTTAGATAACTTCCAAAATATTATCGCCGTCAATTGTTACATTAATTTTCTTCAAACTTTTTTGAGTTGGTCCACTTATTGCATTTCCATCATTAGCTTCATAAGTCGCTCCATGACAAGGACAAATTAATTTATTTTGTGCTAAATCAAAATCAACTGAACAACCTTCATGAGTACAAATTCTTGAAAGTGCGTAAACTTTTTCATCTTTGGTTTTAAACAAAATTGCGTCTGTGCCATCATTGGCTTTGAAGTTAAAACCTTCTCCAACTTTTAATGAAGATAATTGTGCAATTACGGAACCCGTATTTGTCATTTGTGATTCAGGTGAAACAACATCTTCTGGAGAAGTTTCGGGTTGAGTTGAAGTTTCAGCACTTGATCCAGTCACAGCTTTGGTGCAAGCTGCAACAACAAAAGAAACAAATCCTAATAAAGTTAGCTTTAAAATATTTCTTCTATTTTTCATGTTTATAAAACCTTTTGCGGAATACCACTTAATAATCGTTCAACAACTTCTTTAGCAGACCAACCACTTGGGTGAGTTTTTAACATATCTTCAACGTCACTTGTTGTGGAACCTAAAGTCAATAATGGTGCTTCCTTGTAACCATCTGGTCTTTCTTGGCCTAAACCAACAGCAGCTAACAAGCCATTACACAAACACATTCTGCCTGCTAATTCTTTTTCTTCACCACGTTTTTTCAAAAATGCAGCTTCTGGTTCTGCAGCACAGGTGTAGGTTGCTTTTCCAGTTTCATCTAATTTTGAAGATCTTAAATAACCAAGATCGCATAATCTTGGGCGTGCTTTATAAACAGATTCTTCACCAATTGTTCCTGGCAATTCCACAACTTTAAAAGGAAAACCGGTTGGAGAAGCTCTGTGATCTGTTCTAACTTTGAGATTTCCTTTGCGTGCAGCATCTAACATTTGTTCTCTGTATTTTGGTAATAAACCTGAATCATTACTTAAAGCAAATAGTGTTCCAACTTGCACACCTTCTGCTCCTAATGCAAAAGCTTCTTTAACAGATTCTGGTGTTGATCTTCCTCCTGCTAACCAGAAAGGTAAACCAACAGCTTTCATTTTTTCAAAATTAACTTCATCTAATGGACCAAATCCAGATTCAGTTTCAACTTTTCTTCTAGGCGGAGCATTGTGTCCACCTGCTTTCCAATGTTCAACAATGAAACCATCAGGTCTAGTGACATCGTTTCTTGCTAAATAAGAAGCTAAAACTTCTGCGGTAATAATTGCTAAAAACATTGGACGTTTTAATTTAGGTGCTGCGCCAAAAGATTCTTGCGGATCAAAAGTTAAAGTTGGTGCAGCCATTCCACTTGGTCTTTCACTATCAACACTTAATGTTCCAGGTTTGCCATCAGCAAAGTCTCTAATTATTTTTGGGATTTCTCTAGGAATTCCAGCACCCATTAATACTGCATCAACGCCTGCGAGCATTGCTCCATAAAGTGCAGCAGGAGTTGCAGTTTGTAATTTTTCTAAAAAGTTAATTCCAACTTTGCCATTATTTGCTTGTTTGGCTAACCAAACTTCCACAAAATTTGCAGCAACAACTAATTGATCATGTTCGGTATGTGCATTTAAACTAATGCGTCTCATTGGTCGATATGGTTCACCTTTTCTTCCTTCAGGTAAAAACCATTTTTCTAAAATGTGTTTACTTACTTCTGGGTAAGGAAAATGTTTTAATGCTTCTCGCATATGCCCACCGGCATCACCATCTTGAAGTCGTCTGGCTACAACTGATTCCAAAGCTGTTCCAGATACAACGCCAAGTTGTCCGCACTTTGCTACTTCTTTTGCTAAACCCCAGGAAGAAACTGCAGCACCCATGCCACCTTGAATGATGGAGGGAAGTCCCAGAGCTGCCATTTAATTGATTCCTTTGAAATATGGGCATCTAACCTTCGGTTTGGTAACTTACCGAAGCGTAGGTTAGGTGTGGCTTTAACAATACGCCAAGACCCCAAAAAGGGCATCAGGGCATTAGTTAAGAATTTCTATTTTTCTTGAATTTTGCGTAATAGCTCGTGGACCTCGTGGGCGTGATAGCGCCTATGTCCACCCAAGGTTTTTACTGGGGAAAGCTTTCCAGCCTTAGCCCAGCGGGTCACAGTCTTTGGATCTACTCTGAAAAGTTCAGCGACTTCTCCTGGGGAAAGCAAATTAGGAGTTTCGTTTGCCTCATTTGGCATTGAAAACCCTCCAAATTAATTCGCAAAAGCGAATACTTAGACTCCTGCTTGACTGTCAAATTCTCCTTGAGAAAGTGAGGGGCCACTAATAAAGGGAGTTTCCGGACATTTCGCCCTTTACTGCTTTTTGTGA
>JBJOKB010000012.1:0-2903 GCA_046046315.1 Actinomycetota bacterium
TTTAATTCTTGGTGGTCTTCCTATTAATGAACCAGTTGCTTGGATGGGACCTTTTGTGATGAACACCAAAACAGAAGTCTTGCAAGCATTTGAAGATTTCCAAAAAGGAAAACTAGGAATCATTCCTCCTAATTGGAGCAAAAAGATTAGACCTGATGGAACACCTGGAGATATTGCTGGAGTTCATGGCACTCCTGAAGGATTAATCGAAGGTTAATTAGTTCCCAAACCCTCTTGTACAAAACACTTTAAATGTTGTACAATTTAGGTTATGACAACAATTTCAGTAAGTGAAGCAAGAGAATCCTTTTCTTCCATAATCGAAGATGCACTCGAAGAAGCAATAATTTTGCAACGTTATGGAAAACCTGTAGTAGTGGTTCTTGGATACGAGCAATACGAAAAAATGATGGAAACTTATGAAGATGCCCAAGATATTGAAAGCATTAAAGATTATGAGAAGCGTTTAGCTAAGAATATCCCCTGGGATAAGGCAAAAAAAGACTTAGGACTTTGAGTAAATAGTTTTGAATATTTATCAAGTTGAAATTAGTCGCGACGCCATTAAGTTTCTCAAGAAACTCGACAAAAAAAATCTCTATCGAATTCAAGGTGTAATAGAACTTTTAAGTCAAAACCCAAGACCACCAAAATCAAAAAAGCTAACAAACAAGAATTATTGGCGTGTCAGAGTGGGTGATTATCGAATCGTCTATGAGATTAAAGATAAGAATCTCATTATTGTTGTCATCAGAATTGCCAATCGAAGCGATGTTTATAAATTCCACGGTAAATAATCGATAATAAATTTAAGTCGCTTTGGGTGAAAAAGTATTTACTTTTGGTCTTTAAGGCCTTTTGCTTCGTTCTTCAGTGATGATTTTTGCAATTTCTGCCGGATCAATTGAGATACCTTCTCTTTGACTGATTCTTTCAAATCTTGCATCAAATAATGAATTTTCTACATAATTCTCTAGGGCTTTAATTACCGCTTCTTGAAGCGTTAATCCAGATCTTTTAGCAGCTGCTTCAAGTGCAGAATAAAGTTCCGCAGGAACATTTTCTATCAAGATGTCAGCCATAACAACAGTATGAGGGAATTTTCCTGATAATTCAAGGGTGCCTGATTTGTTATTTCAATCTGTGGATAAGTCAAAGTGCCCTTCCTTTTTTATCGTGTTATCTTGAAAAGAGATCTTTAATAAAGGAGCAATTAAGTGTTAAGAAAGTCCGTTTTAACATTTCTTGTTCTAAGTCTTAATTTAAGTTTTCTTAATAATGCTCAAGCTTCAGACATTGATGTTGATATTCAAACCATGAATATTTCAAAAACTGTCACTAAAGCAGATAACGGACAACGAGGACCAGCTTTAGCGGTATTAAAAAATGGCAATCTTTTACTAGGTGGTGGCCCTAATGGTGGCACAGTTTTTCTAGGTGATGGCAAAAAAAGAGCCGTAATCACAATGGGTGATGTAATACCAATGAATAAAAGATTAAAAGATTCCCGTTTTGCCATCACCGATATTGCAGTTTTAAGTGAAACCTCAACTTCAGCCAAACTATTAGTCTCTTATCCCCGATTGGGTACAAACAACAAATGTGTGGAAGTAGTAGTAGATCAAGTTGATGCTAACTTTTCCACCAACAAAATCAGCAAGAAGAAAACCTGGTTTGTTTCCAAACCCTGTGTGCCCATAAGTGCAGTGCAACATGCAGCAGGTCGAATGGAAAAAATAGATGAAACAAGTGTGTATTTATCTATTGGAGATCTGGGCTATAAGGAAATTAACAACAGAGCCAAACGAGGAGATTTAGGCTCTGTTTTTAGATTAAGTGAGAAAGAAACTAAGAAAATCTCTTATGGTCACAGAAATATTCAAGGCATAGTTTTACTTGATTCAAAAGTGTTATTAACTTCAGAACATGGCCCTCGTGGTGGAGATGAAATAAATATCATCAAAGAAAACACTGATTATGGCTGGCCCTTTGTAACTTTCGGGAAAGCTTATTCTGGAAAAGATTATGTAAAACCCACAAAAGCAGGAACCCATGACGGGTTTGAAAAACCCGTCAAATATTGGGTTCCTTCCATTGCCCCCACCGAATTGGTGCAACTGCCAAACAATTGGGGTAAATATTCCAAACAACTTGTCATGGGAACTTTAAAAGAAGAATCATTAGTGTTTATGACTATTGATGCAACAGGTGTTGTCACTGGAGAAACCAGAATCGAGGTCAATGAAAGACTTCGAGATCTAGATATTGATGAGAACAAAAACCTGGTTGCCACCACAGATAGTGGCAAGATTATGGTTTTTAAATATCAAAAGTAATTAAGAATTACTCCTGAAAATCTCCCCCACGACCGCTTACTTTTCTGATCTTTTTTAGTTCTCGGTTTTGTCTGTTAAAAACAACAGCAAAGGCAATTGAGACCACACCAAATACTGCTATTAGTAATACTAATTCCATCTCAATTGCCCCTTTGCTTTAATTCTTACCAGATAGCACTTGCTAGTAGTGCAAATAAACCAATACCAAAGATAACCATAACAACTTGGGTTAGTTGCAAGTAGGAATCTGAGGCAGCAATGATTTTACCGGTGTTTGATTTAGCTTTGGCTAAATCTTTCACGATCATTCTTGCTTCTCTAATGACAGCAAATTGGCTGATCAAAGACAAAATACCTGTGGTGCCAACTGCTGCTAAAGCTGCAATCTTTACATCATCTGCAGCTGTTGCAAATTGACCTGTGGCAATTAACGCCACCACAGCAGAAATGATGATGACCGAAACGATTTGGGCATGAGCAATACTTTTTCTTTGAGCATTCCAGATGTTAATAAGTGTTACTTCATCCATTTTTTCTTTACTCTTCTCAGTTGGTTTAGAGGCAATT
>JBJOKB010000054.1:0-4739 GCA_046046315.1 Actinomycetota bacterium
GACACAACTTGCCGCAACAAAAGAAGAAAATACAAAATTAATTGAAGCAACAAACGCTGAAAATACTCGCTTAAAATCAGAAGCTGAAAAGTATGTTAAAGATTTAAGAACCAGAGCTGAATCAGAATACGAAGCTTCAGATAAAGAAGCAAAAAGAATTGTGACTACTGCCACAGCTGAAGCAAATTCAATATTAGAAAATGCAAAAAGGGAAGAATTAAGAATTACGAGTGATGCGTCAAAACGTGGTGAAGAATTATTAACAAGAACCCGCAACGAAGCACAAACAGAAGCACGAAGACTGATAGATGAAGCCCAAGCTGAACGAAAACGTGTAATCGACAATGTGGAAATTCAAAGAGATTCTGCATCTAAAGTTGCGGCCGAAGCTGCAAAAGTACGTCGCTCTCTTGCGTCTGCCTCAACACAACTGCGTCAAGCACTTGATGATGCGTTAGCGGTTGCCACAGACATTGAACAAAAAACCCAAGCAGTCTCTGATAAAACTCAGTCAGTTAAAGACGGAATTTAATTATTTTCTTAGGGGCAATGTGGACATTGCCCCTAAAATTATGACTGAACCAATCAAATAAGTTTTTGCCAATAAATTATTCGTTAAAACTAAATCTCCTGCTTGTAATTTGGTACTCATGATTAAGGCAATGCTCAACCACCCCAAACCAAAGCCAATTACAAAGACTCTTGATTTTGAAGTAAGTCTTATATATCTAATTGAATATAGAAATATGAATAAATAAAGCAATAATCCCCACGGAATTGTGATAAATATTTTAGTTGTGGCAGCCTGCAAAAATCCGCCTACAACAGAAACCCCAATGCCTAACAAAATTGAGGCAAGCAAATTCGAAAATTTATTAATCATTTATATGCCAGCAAAAATATCTGTTTCAAAATCACCATTTGGTACTACTTTGCCTTTAGCGATTCTGAAATACTCAACACCAAGTGCTTCCGGTCCAACAACTTTTGCCATTTGAAAAAATGGTCCCGTGTCTTCAACTTGAGTTGCATGACATCTTAAAGCTGCTAATTTCTTATCAACCAAGTCAAAACCTTCAATTCTTGTTGTAACAAATTTATCTTCAACAGCAAATGGAACTTCATCGACAGAATCAACACCAAAAAACTTAGATCCAGAATTTGCAAGTGCGTCTATTCCCTTTTGAATCTGTGATTTAGGAATACAAGTCCAATATATTTTGCTAATTTCCCAAGCATCTCCAAGCTCTGGTTTATAACTTGAAACTTTTGCTAATTCACTCGCGTAGTGAGTTATTCGATGTGCATTTATATGATCAGGGTGACCATATCCACCAAAGTCGTCGTAGGTGATTGCAACTTGTGGTTTTGTTTCTCTAATTATTTTTACAAGTTCATCAGCTGAAACCTGCAAGTCTGTTTGCCAAAAAGAATCTTTTCTCTCATTTGGTGGAGTGCCCATCATTCCTGAATCTCTAAATTTTCCAGGTCCTCCTAAAAATCGGTGATCAGTTACACCAATTTCTTTCATGGCATTTGCTAATTCAATTTGACGATGAGGCCCAAGTTTGTCTTCTTTATTACTTGCCATATGAGCTAATTCTGGAACTAGAACTTCTCCTTCTTCTCCACTCGTACAGGTCACCAAAGTTACTTTTGCTCCAGCTTTTATGTACTTAGCCATAGTTATTCCAGTACCGATGGTTTCATCATCTGGATGAGCGTGAACTAATAAAAGTCGGTGACTCGACATAACTAAAAGAATACGCGACGAGCAGAATATAGGTGTGAGCAGATGGCCTAATTTTCCAAAACAATTTGCACAAACCAGAAGATTTACAACTGGTCGGTCAAGAAGTTTTGTGTTAAGCCCAGAAAACAATTTGGTTTTCTTTGTTCGTTCTATTTCAAAATCTGATTCAAGACTTGCACTTTTTTGCTTGGATTCAAATAACGGAAATGAAACATTACTAATTAATCCTCAAGATTTAAAAATAAAAAATGAGGAATTCTTACCGGCACAAGAAAAAGCGCGTCGTGAAAGATTACGAGAATCAGGCTCGGGAATAACTACATTTAGCATTGATAAAAGTGGGAAAAATCTTTGCTTTGTGTTAAACGGTGAGCTTTGGTATTTCCAGTTGGATTCAAAAGAATTAGCTAACCTTGAAATTCCTGGCGCCATTATTGATCCAAGATTTTCACCTGATGGAAAACACATTGCGGGTGTAATTGATGGTGGCCTTTACCTTTACTCAGTTGAAGAGAATTTTGGTAAGTTCCTAGTTTCTAGTGAGGGTGAAAATATCTCATACGGTTTAGTTAATTTCACAGCAGCAGAAGAGCTAAATAGATACCGAGGATTTTGGTGGAGTCCTTCCTCAACAAGCTTAGTTGTCGAAAGAGTTGATGAAAGTGAAGTTTCATTAGTTAACCTCGCTGATCCAACAGATCCAAAAGCTGAAGTCAGAACTCATCGCTATCCATTTGCAGGAACCAATAACCCAGAATGTGAATTTTACGTTATAGATTTACAGGGAAATAAAAATAAACTCGAAATTGATTTCCAAGAATTTGAATACGTTACCGAGGTTGATTTTTACTCAGAAAATTTGGTTCATGTGACTTTACTTTCACGTGATCAAAAGAATTTGGTTTTCAAGGAATTCAACTTAAGTGATAAAACCAATAAGGATTTATGGGCAAAAAATCACAATGCATGGGTTGAGATAACTATTGGTGCTCCTCGACTTTTTGATAACCACCTTCTTACCCTAGAAGGAAAAGACAACAGACAACTATTTGTTGATGGTTTAGCTTTAACTGATTCATCATTTGACGTTCGATCCATATTAGCGGTTGATAAAGAAAATATTTTGCTACAAATTTGTCGAACTCAAAGTACTTCTTCCTTGATACTTGTTGACTGGAAAGGCCAAATTACTAATTTAGGTCCTCAGGATTGCTATGTTTCGGGTGGCAAAAAAGAGCATTTGATTTTGACAATGGAAGCAAATGAAACAAGTTGGAATAGAAAAGTATCTATTTTTAATAGAGAAAAAGAATTCAAAATTAGAGATGAGCAAGATGTTCCAGAGTTTAATCCTCGTATTGAATTCTTTGATGCAGGTCCAAATAAGATTTCAACTTCTGTAGTTCTTCCTACATGGTTAAAAGATGAAAAAAATCTTCCGGTAATTGTTGCCCCTTACGGTGGTCCACATTTTGCAAGTTGTATGAAAAATGCTTCGACTTACACAAGTGAACAATGGCTTGCTGATCAAGGTTTTGTAGTTATTGTGGCTGAAAATAGAGGAACTCCTGGTCGAGGACAAAACTGGGAATATGAAATATTTGAAAACTGGTCTGAAAAAATATTGCAAGACCAAATAATTGTTTTAGATGAAACAAGTAAAAAATATCCAGGATTACTTGACCTAAATAATGTAGGAATTACGGGGTGGTCTTTCGGTGGATATTTTGCAGCATTAGCCGTATTAGATGCACCTGAAAGATTTCATGCAGCAATTGCCGGAGCACCTGTTACCGATCTGCGTTGGTATGACACAGCTTATTCAGAAAGATATTTAGGAAATCCAAATCAAGACTCATCAAAATATGAACAATTCTCACTAATTAATCGTGCCCATAAACTAACCAGACCACTGTTGCTCATTCATGGTTTAGCTGATGACAATGTTTTGGCAATGCATTCGTTGAAATTCTCAGCACAATTACTTGCTGAGGGAAAACTTCATCAATTTATTCCACTTTCTGGAGTAAGTCACATGACTCCTCAAGAAGTAATAACTGAGAATTTATTAAAAATGCAATTAGATTTTTTTAAAACAAATTTAATTAGGTAGCGGGGTTGGTCCTGGAAAATGACAGGCGACTTTGTGATTGCTTGAAATTTGCACCAAAGGCGGCTCTGTTGAAGCGCAAAGATCTGTCGCTCTCCAACATCTAGTTCTAAAGCGACAACCTGATGGTGGATTAATTGGAGAAGGTACATCACCTTTAAGTAAAATTCGTTGCCTAATTTTTTCAGGATTTGGTTCAGGGACAGCACTCAATAATGCCAAGGTGTATGGGTGCATTGGTTTGCTGTAAAGCTCTTCACTTCCAGCCTCTTCCACAATTTTTCCTAAATACATAACCGCAACTCGATCTGAAACGTGCTTCACAACGGATAAATCATGAGCAATAAACACGTAAGACAAATCAAGTTGTTTCTGTAAATCTTGCAAAAGATTTAGGATTTGAGCCTGAATTGAAACATCCAGAGCAGAAACTGGTTCATCAGCAATAATTATTTTTGGCTCTAAGGCTAAAGATCTAGCTATTCCAATTCTTTGTCTTTGACCACCAGAAAATTCATGAGGATATCGGTTGTAATGCTCAGGATTTAACCCAACTAATTCAAGAAGTTCTTGCACTCTTTTCTTTCGTCCTTGGGCAGGATTTATGTTTTGCACAACTAAAGGCATTCCCACAATTCGTCCAACAGTGTGGCGAGGATTTAATGATGAATAAGGATCTTGAAAAATCATTTGAATAGTTCTTCTTAATTTTTGTAATTCCTCACCTTTTGCTTTAGTTACATCAACACCGTTTAATAAAACTTGTCCATCAGTTGCAGGCAATAGATGAGTCATAACTCGACCTAATGTTGATTTACCGCACCCTGATTCACCAACGATTCCTAAGGTCTCACCACTTTTTATTGATAATGAAAC
>JBJOKB010000086.1:0-20899 GCA_046046315.1 Actinomycetota bacterium
TTCATTTCAACAAATATCACAATGAAACAGCCATGCTTAGATGGCTAAGGTCTTTAAGCGATAAAGACGTAGCCCTTGATCGTTCGATGATTCCACTTGGTTCTTGCACTATGAAACTAAATGCCGCATCTGAAATGGAGCCCATTACTTGGCCAAATCTGGCAAACATTCATCCATTTGCTCCTCTCGATCAATCCAGGGGTTGGAAAGAAATAATTTCTCAACTGCAAGATTGGTTGTGTGAAATTACTGGTTACGACGCAGTTAGTCTTCAACCAAATGCAGGTTCCCAAGGAGAATTTGCTGGTTTACTTGCGATCAGGGGATATCACCAATCCCGTGGAGATTTCCAACGAGATGTTTGTTTAATTCCTTCTAGTGCGCATGGAACAAACGCGGCAAGTGCTGTTATGGCAGGAATGCAAGTTGAAGTTGTTGAATGCACAGATAATGGTGATGTTGATCTTGCCGATTTGCAAAGCAAAATTGATAACAATAAAGATCGTTTAGCTGCAGTTATGGTCACTTATCCTTCAACTCACGGAGTATTTGAAGAACAGATTTCAAAACTTTGCGAAATGATTCATGACGCCGGGGGACAGGTTTATGTCGATGGCGCCAACCTTAATGCTTTAGTAGCAGTTGCTAAACCAGGTAAATTTGGAGCAGACGTTTCTCACCTGAATTTACATAAAACATTTTGCATTCCCCACGGTGGTGGAGGACCTGGAGTTGGTCCTGTAGCAGTTAAATCACATTTAGCTGAATTCTTACCAAGTCATCCATTAAATGATGAAGCTGGTCCAATTAATAAAAATGTTGGGCCAGTTAGTGGTGCACCTTATGGAAGTGCTGGAATTCTGCCGATTTCATGGATGTACATCAAAATGATGGGTGCTCAAGGTTTATTTGAGGCAACAGCAACTGCAATTCTGTCTGCAAATTATGTAGCTAAGAAATTAAACAGCCATTTCCCAGTTCTCTACACAGGAGTAAATGGAACTGTTGCACATGAATGTATTTTGGATATTCGAGACATCACTAAAAATACCGGTGTTTCAGTTGATGACATAGCTAAGCGATTAATGGATTATGGTTTTCACGCTCCAACAATGTCTTTTCCTGTTGCAGGAACATTAATGATCGAACCAACCGAATCAGAAGATCTCTACGAAATTGATCGATTTATCACTGCGATGATTCAAATCAGAGCAGAAATCACAGAAATTGAAAAAGGCCTGATATCTATTGATGATTCTGCATTGAGAAATTCACCGCATACTGCAGAAGATGTTGTCGGAGATTGGAACCGTAAATACAGCAGAGAAAAGGCTGTTTATCCAGTTGCAGGTTTAAGAGCAAGCAAATACTGGCCACCAGTTAATCGAATTGATGGAGCGTATGGGGATAGAAACCTGATCTGTTCTTGTCCATCTCCTAGGGAACTAGCCAACTCATAAGTTCTTGAATAAGTAATATTTCACTTTACATAACATATCTTATCGGACAATATTTATGAGGAGATTATCTCCTGAACAATCTCTGCAAACCCCAAATCCCTATCTTTATAAAGGCCTCAATCACGATGTTTTTACTCATCTTCGATGTTCCAATAGTTCTTTCTGTGAAAGTAATTGGCAACTCTTTAATCGTAAAACCTTTTTTTAAAAATCTTCGAACCATGTCAACCTGAAAGCAATAACCTTGACTATCGATCGTAAACAAATCAAGTTGCTTTAAAGCTTGGGTCCTATAGGCCCTAAATCCGCCTGTTGAATCGCCTATTTTTATTCCCAGCATCAATCTTGCATACTGATTGCCACCTCGAGACAGTATTTCTCGACTTTTTGGCCAATTTATGACTTTGCCACCCGGAACCCAGCGAGAGCCTAAGACACAATCATAATTTTCAATTTCTTTAAGAATCTTCACCAAATCCTTTGGGTCATGAGATCCGTCTGCATCCATTTCAACTAAAACTTCATATTTATCTAAAGATTTTCGGAAGCCATCAATATAGGCAGCCCCTAAACCATTTTTACGTCTTCTATGTAAAACCTCTAAATTGGGATATTTATCTTTAAGTTGCTCTGCTAATTTTCCCGTGCCATCAGGACTGTTGTCATCAATCACTAAAACATCAACAAGTGGATTATGTTCAAAAATACGATGAATTATTGAAGGTAACGTATGTAATTCCTGATACGTAGGTACTAGAACTCTAGTCTTCATATTTTCCGTCTCATTTTATTTATTACTAGCAGTATAAATGGAAACAAGCCCCCAGACAGGGATAGAAGAACAATTATATTACGGTATTTTATTGCGGGATTTAGATCAGAAAATAATGAGGCGGTAATTATTTTTGACTGAGGAACAAATTCTTTTGATTCCCATAAAACTTCACCGTTTCTATCTATATGAGCAGAAATACCTGTTGTGGCTGTAACAATTGCTTGCCTGCCTGTTTCCATCGCTCTAATTCGAGTCATCATAAATTGTTGATCCAATTGATTAGAAAAAGCATAAGTTGCATTATTTGTATGTACCGATATTAACTCTCCCCCATTTCTAACCTGTTCTACTAATGTTTTATTCCAAGCAATCTCAAAGCAAACTATAGGACTTATGACTGCATCAGCAATTTTTAAATTATTGGCGTATTTTCCTGGGATGAAATCTTGTGGAATAAGATCAAATCTTCTTATGTATTTACTTAAAAAATTTCTATAAGGTAAATATTCTCCAAATGGAACAAGAATTGATTTTTGATAACTGTCTTCGACCATAAGATTTTCAGGATTCCACAATAAAATAGAATTTGATAATCCGTTATTCTTTTGAAGAACAGCTCCGGCAATCAGAGGTTTTTGATACTGTGTCAAAACATTATCAACAATATCCATCGCCTGAAGATTTTTAAATGGATCAACATCTATGGAGTTTTCTGGCCAAAGAATTGCATCAAAATTATCCTGATTATTTTTCAATAATTTATTGGTTTCCGTCTCGTGATATTTCAACACTTCTAATTTTTGCTCATTAAAAAGCAGTCCACTTCTGGGGACGCTGCCTTGAATTACAGCTAAATCTATGGATCCCATTGTTTTAACATTCAAATCATTGAGATTATTTAAAAATAGGTTAAATGCGATAATTGCGATAATAAAAACAAATGATGCTGCGAAAGCTTTTTGAAGAATAAATCCCACGCTTGGAATTAGCATTATCGAGATTGCCAAAATTGCCAGCGTTACAAGAGCGCTTGAGCCGTATGGAAATAGTTTTGCCCAAGTAGCGTCAGCTGAGGCGTAAGAAATCTTTCCCCATGGAAACCCGCCAAAAGGAATGTAATCTGTCAAAGATTCAACCGAAATAAAAATTAATCCATACCATGCGAATGAAAAACGTAAATCTTTGACTTTGTACATCAGATAGCCAGAAGCGCCATAAATTAATGACATCAAAGTTGAAAGCAATATGTATGCATCTATACCAACTAAAGAGAGCCAACTTATGTGGGTAAACCAAAATCCGATTGAAAAAAAGAAAGAGAAAAATAAATAATCAACTAGGGGTCTCTTATGAGTTCCAGCCCACCATATGGCAATTCCAATGGGAATTAAATACCAAGTATTGGTTGGGTAGAAACTTCTAGCAATAATAATTCCCGATATTGCGCCAAGAAATATTTTTGTTTGAAGTTGTAAACTATTCATTTATATCATTTCAAATAACTAATAATTCTTTCGTGGAATTATTGCAATTTATTGTTTCTGATCCGTTTTTTATAACTATATCTTCTATTCGTGCACCGAATTGATTCTCAATATAAAATCCTGGTTCAATACTAAAAGCATTACCATTTACAATTTTATTAGAATTCGTTTTAACAATATATGGTTCTTCATGGGTTTCCATACCTATTCCATGACCTGTCCTATGAATGAAGAATTCCCCTAAACCATGTTTTTCAAGATATTTCCTTGATACAGAATCAAGTTCCTCGCCCGTAATGTCATTTTCAACAGAATTAATAGCTAAAAGTTGAGCTTCCTTAAGTATCTCGTATTTTTCGACAAAATCTTTAGAAACATTTCCTACGACATAAGTTCTTGTTGAATCACTGCAATATCCACTAGGTGTGGTTCCACCGATATCAATCACCAAAACATCGCCTTTGGAAATAACTTTGTCGCCTGGTTCATGATGTGGACTAGCTGAATTAATTCCCGAAGCAACAATAGTGAAATCTACATTCTCGTGACCCACTTCAGTAATCAAGTTGGAGATTTTCTTGGCAAGATGTCTCTCTGTCTCACCTGGTATTACCAACTCTGGTATTTGGTTGTGCACTAGATCAATGTAGGAACCTGCTAACTGTAATTGATTTATTTCATAATCTGATTTGAAACTTCTTAAATCACCAAAAATTATATCTGAATTTATAAAATTTTGATTATTAAAGTGTTCTTGGAATTTGAGTAATTTTGCTGCGGTCATATTTGAATCTACAGCGATTCTACCAATATTTTGTTCCCTTTTTATTTTCAAAAATCCTGATTCATTTTCGTCCCATGTCACTATGGAAATCCCTAAATTTTCTAACCCTGAATCAATTGCCGCTAATTTTTCTAAGGCAGGAAGTATGATTTTTGGTTCCTCGTTTTGTTGTAAAACTAAACAGGTTAATCTTTCAAGATTTTTTGCTTTATAACCTGTTAGATACCGTAAATTAGGACCAGGGGTTATAAGTAAAGTAGAAATATCATTTTGACTCATTAAAATCGATGCCTTATTGAGTCTTTCTTTATGCTCAAGAACAAGGTTCATGGGTCTAACGTATCCTGATTCTCATCTAATACTCTCGGAGACTGTTGTGGCGTTGAATAAATATGCAACCATGTCAATTGATTTATCATCTTTAGCCTATAGATCTTTCTATGGCTTACCTGATTCGATAAAAAGTACTGAAGGTAAACCAGTCAATGCAGTCAAGGGTTATTTGGATGCAGTTAATAGGTTCATAAAACTATATAAACCCATCGAGATTATTCACGCAATCGATGAAGATTGGCGCCCTCAATGGAGAGTTGATCTACTACCCCAATATAAAGCTCACCGAGTTGAGGAAAATGATGAAGAACTTGTCCCAGACGATTTGGAATACCAACTAGAATTGTTGCCAGAGATTTTACAAGACATGGGAATGAAAGTAATTGGTTCCAAAAACGCAGAAGCAGATGACGTTTTAGCTTCAATTTGCGAACAGAAAACAAAAGTCCTTGTAATTACTGGGGATCGTGATCTTCTTCAATTAATTGATGATAAGAAATCAAACGCTGTTCACATGCTAGGAAAAGACGGAGGAAATCTTTTCACAAATAAAGAGGTTTTAAATAAATATGGTGTGAGAGCAGATCAATACATCGATTTCTCCGTTCTTCGCGGAGACGCATCTGATGGATTACCTGGAGTAAAAGGAATTGGTGAAAAAACAGCAGCAAAATTAATTCATGAATTCGGCGATATAGAAAGCCTCATCCAGGCAGCTCTAGAAGGACACAGTTTGATCTCCAAAAGAAATACCGAATCAATCCTTGATTCACAAGACTATATTTCGAATGCCCTTAAAGTTGTAAAACTAAAAAGAGACATAAGAATAGATTTAAATAAGAAAACAAAAGCACTAGATATTGCTAAATTAAGAAATAAATATCAAAATATTAAAATTGGCAATCAACTTGATACATTTAATGAATCATCAAGATCTAAATCTTGATCATCAAATACTTTAGGTTCATATGCAACCACTCCGCGATTGATTTTATTAACGGCTATTCGTGCAATACCTGAGATAGGTTCGATTTTAAGTTTAGCTATTTGTCGCAATAAATCTGTCACTTGCTTAGCAACACGTACAAAATCTCCTGGTGCAAGATCTGAATTCTTTAAGATCTTTTGAAGACTCTCCCCTTGTGCCCATCTTCTTATTTGTTCGGCCACACCAAAATGAGGAAGTCGCACATACTCTAATTTATATTTTGTTTCAAGATTGATTAAATCATTTGCAAGAGTCGATATTTCTTTAGCCCTTTCACGTAATTTAGAATTCATATTGCCTGGTATCTCGTATTCGTCTCTTCTAGGTTGATAAATGAAACTACTCAAAACAGCTGGTAATTCTTCAACGGTTAGATCGTTGAGTAGATTTTTGTTAATTGTTTCAGCAGTAAGTAAATCCTGATCGGAGTGAATTTCCTTTAGAATTAAAGCCTGTTTTTTTAGTTGCACTCTATCGCCTTGAATTTCGATATAATTTATCTCATTAAGTAGATTTAGAACTTCATCACACTTATTGCTTAAGCTCATCATTGAATTATTAAAATTCAATTCTAGGGATTGTAGGGACCTAACTAATTTATCCTTTCTCTCTGCCCATCGAAGATGATCGTATAAATCAGAACATGCATGACATGGATGCTTACGAATATCTTTTCTTAGATCATCTATGGAAAGTTTAATTGAATTTTCATTTTTATTAAGAGGTTTTTTGAATTCAAGAGATGTCAAAACTTTAGCGATTTGTCGTCGAGATTCTCTCTTTGAGAAATCCATTGTTCTATTGATCACGAGTTCAGATATAATTCCTACCGTGGGGTCGATTTCATTTAAATGAAATTTCTTCCCATCTCCATTTTCTAAGACAATCCAATAGGAATCTTGACCTTTTCGTTCTCTAATAATCTTTGTAACTAACCCTGTTTGATATTTTCCCGAGGATTTGACTCTTATAACACTTCCCGGTTCTATTTGACCTGATAATTCAAACCTATTTTTTCGATTAATGTCACGTTTAGAATTCTTTTGATCTCTTTCGATTCGTGTAATTTCTTTTACTATTTGGTAATAACTATCAAAGTCGCCCTTGCTGCAATTAATGTTTTTTGTATACCCGGATATTAAGTTTCTCTCCTCCTGAATTCTAGTTTTCATTTTCTGGTTAGATTTTTCCTGTGAAAATTGAGCAAAAGACTTATTTAACAGAATTTTTGTTGCCTTAATATTTCTATGTTCAAGCAAGTTAAGAACCATGTTATATCTAGGAGTGAATGTAGATATAAGTTCAAATGTTCGTGACGAAACTAAATTTAATAAGAATCTTGGTTCAGATTCTGGATGAAAGGCTATAACCGCTGTTCCAGAAATATCTATCCCCCTTCGACCCGCTCTTCCGGTTAGTTGCGTAAATTCAGCTGGAGTTAAGTATTCGTGGGTATCCCCATTCCATTTATCCATACGCTCCAATACGACCGATTTGGCAGGCATGTTTACGCCAACTGCGAGTGTCTCGGTAGCAAAGACAACTTTCATCAAACCTTTTTGAAATAGAAGCTCAGTTACTTCTTTTAATTGCGGAATAAGCCCAGCATGATGTGACCCAAATCCCCTAATTGCACACTCGATCCAATCGTCTATCCGTAAAGTAGCCCAATCTGTTGACGCTATTTCATCAAATCTGTTTCTGATGATTTCCTCTATTTCAATTCTTTCCTCGGGGCTAGTAAGTCTTGTATTTGATTTTTGAAGTGAATCAACAGCCTGATCGCAACCTTTTCGACTAAAAATGAAATATATAGAAGGAAGTAACTTGTTTTGCTTAAGCAAATCAACAATTTGACTTTTATCAGGTATTTCAGATTTGCCATTGTAGTTTGTGAAATTTCGTCTATAAAGATTTGTAACCTTACTATTTAGTCTTGTTGGATCTTCAATGGAAATTAATGGAATGAGTTCTTTTGAAGTGGCGATGACTTGCGTTAAAGGTACGGGCCTCTTTTCTTCAATGACGAAAGTACAACTGCCTCTAACTTTCTTTAGCCAGTCCCCAAAATCTTCGACATTGCTTACTGTTGCCGAAAGAGCAACAATTTTAACTGATTGATTTAACAGAATAAGTATCTCTTCCCAAACAACTCCCCTTTCCTTATCTGCCAAGAAATGCACTTCATCCATTACGACAACACCTAGATCATGTAATTTGTCTGGGTTTTGATAAATCATGTTTCTTAGAACTTCAGTAGTCATTACAACTATTTCTGCATCACCATTGATTGAATTATCCCCTGTAAGAAGCCCGACCTTTTCAGAACCGAATCTTTGAACTAATTCCAAGAATTTTTGATTTGAAAGAGCTTTAATTGGAGTTGTATAAAAACATCTTTGCTTAACAAGATTTGTAGCAAAAAGAGCGAATTCACCAACTATGGTCTTACCTGATCCTGTCGGAGCTGCAACAAGAACAGAATTTCCCTTGATGAATGATTTAATTGCAATCTCTTGAAATGCATCTATATCAAAAGGTATTGTTGCTAGATAGTCGCTAATTATTCTTCGATCTTGGGAGTCAAGATCTTTATATTTACTTAGTTTTTGAGCATAATTCGACATTAATTACACACTAATACAGTTAAAGATTGTCGCAACAGCTTTGCTTCGATATCCCCTTCAGGAAGAGAATCCCCGTCTATCTGAGGTTTTAGGATAGACCCAACACCCTTAACTTTTATTTCCCTAATTGGAAATTGCCTGAATTCTTTTCTTCCATAGTGTCTACCGGCCAATAAAAGCAGAAATAGATAAATTAATTTTATTTTAGAGACTCTATTAACTAAAATCAAGTAAAGATCATCAGCTTCAACACTAGCCCTGTTACTTATTTTCATCCCTCCACCAAAACTTGGAGAATTTGCAATTATTGCTAGAGAGTATGAATTGATTTCATTCAAAACAGAAGAATTAATTTCGATTTCTACATAATTTTTTCCTAGAAGAGCGATGAAAGTTGCTAAGGTGTATTTGAATTTTCCCAACATACGTGGAATTCCACTTGCTATTCTGTTAACTCTTGCCTCGAAAGCAAAACAACAGATAGTAGTGCATGTGCTCTCACCATTATTTACGGAAATGACATTAATCTTCTTTGTTTCAAACTTCGCAATATTTTCAAAAACCTTGTCGATAGAGTTAGACATATTTAAATGACTTGCGAAATCATTTCCAGAACCAGCCGGAACAATCAAGACTGGAATTCCTGTATTTACTAAATGATGACTTATCCTCGAGGCTGTTCCATCTCCACCACAAACAATGACAAGGTCAAAACCGTTTTTAACTGATAGTCCTACTTTGTCCAACTCATCAAATTGACTTGCAAATAGAGTTTGAACTTGATGAATTTTTGATAACCCATTTATCAATTTCCTCATTTTGTCAGGTCTATATTTTCGTCCACTATCCTTATTTATTACTATTGCTATTCTCACTTTACGACATCTATTCTTTTTTTGAGGTCATTTAATAATTGCTCTTTGACTATTTGACTGCACTCTATTGAGAAATCAGGGTCAAGCCGAAGTAAAACGTCAAGCAAAAAACCATAATCAAAAACATTAATCTCCAGACACAATTCGTCTCCGATAATTTCGGAATCTAAATTTAAATCTGCAATATTTCCAACAAACCATGGTCTGGTCTTGATTATTACTTTTTCAGTTTTTTGAGAACTATTTTGGACGGATTCAGTATTAAGCGATTCATTACTTGACTCACATCTAATAATTCTATCTATCCTGAATGTTTTAATCTTGTTATCATTGTGATCGATTGCTTTAACATATTCCTTAAGATTCAGAGTTATTATTCCTATTGGCGAAATTGATCGCTTAGTTGTTGCCTTCAATCTACCATCAACATATTCAATAATAATCTTTTTTTTGTCAGACATAGCTTTTTGAATGCATGCGGTCGTTAATAAATAGTTATTATCTTTGACAACCTGATGACCATCGTATTTCACGATTTGATTTAGTTTGTGCTCCACAGATCTTATATCGGTATTGTCACCTAAAGTTTCTCTTAAGTTTTTAATTCCTAAAAGTAGTAGAGAAACCTCAATATTATTTAATTTTAAGGGTCTGTCAAAACCCTGACTGTCAATGACTGAAATGCTTGTTTCATCGTATTGAATATCAACTAACTCGCCACCAAATTTTCCCGGACCAACATATGTTAGTAGTGAAAGATCTTTTATGGCCTCGTCTTCAGTCAAATCAAACTGTTGACAGAATTCATCGAGTGAAACATTCCTGTTTTGAATCAACCACGGGAGCTCTAAAAGCAATTTTGATAAACGTTGTTCTTTCATATCAATCCTATTTTAGATTGAAATTCCTTAAGTAGGGAGACATATATCTTCTTTAACTCATGATTATCAATTTTTACAATTATTGAACTAAATCTAAGAATATATTTTGCGAAAGATAAATCATCATAATACGAAAATTCGATAGTGTTTTCATCAACTGCTGTTCCGCCTGTAAGGTGAGTAATTAGGTGGGCGTTTTGATTTATCCCAACCTTTACTGATTTGAGATTTTTTTGATTATCATGAACAAGCTTTGCAATATTACTCTCTATTTGACTTGCGGAAACAATTTCTATAGAACCAAAAATGCGATTGATTTGATAAGATTTTACCAATTTTGATTGAATTTCATAAGCTTCGAAATACCAATTTTCACCTTGACGAAATAGCCTTCTAGGATAAACAATTCTCTCTCTCGGAGTATTCTCCGTATTTGAGACATAATCGAATTTAACACTTGTTCTATTAACTATGGATTTCAGAAGAGATCTATATTTATCAACCTCATGGAAATATAAATTTGCATTATCTGCATCTAGTTTATTTTTGGCGCCAGTCTTCAAGGTGGCTCTTCTGGCCGTCATTTCGAATTCAGTTTCATGCCAGAATGTTGACGCCAGACTTAAAATGGATCTTTCTTTATCTGTCCATTCAATATTTTTCGTTAAGAAAATATCAGAATCAACCACATATCCCAGTTCATCATCAAATAGAGGATCGATTGGCGCAGTGTCGATCTTTATCCCTATGGAACGCAATTCGTCCTTATCCCGCTCAAACATCCTTTCAAAAGCACTTTCAGATTCACTATCTTGATATCCATTTACTCTATCTCGAATATCATTTCTTGTAATTGGTCTTTGCGTATTTAATAACAAGAAAAATAAATTGAGTATTCTCTCTGATTTTGAAACACTCATTACAGAGCCTCAATTAGTTTTTCTACGCGCTCATCAACATGATTAAAGGGATCTTTACAACTCACTGAACTTTGTTGTTGATCATTTATTTTCATATTTACCCAGTCAACAGTAAAGTCTCGCCTTTTTTCTTGAGCTGCTTTAACGAATCTTCCTCTCAGATAAGCCCTGGTTGTTCTAGGTGGATTTTGCATGGCCTCAATAATTTCATTTTCCCTTACTAAGGTTTTTGCCATACCTGAATTTTCTAGGATATAAAATAATCCCCTGTCTTTTATTATATTATGAAAGGAAATATCTACTAAAACCAATCTAGGGTCGTCATCTCTTAGTTGGTTTTTATCTTTGTATTGATTAATAAATTTTTGTTTAATAATCCAATCTATTTCCAAATCTATAGATTTAAAGTCCTCTATCTCAAATGAATCCAAACATCGTCTCCATAAATCAATTGCATAACCATAAAATGGTTTTTGTAAAATCTCTTCTATTTCAGGCAATGACATAGCTATTTCATACATTTCGTTTTGAATTTGCAATGCGGTCATTTCTCTACCAGAGGCAAGTCGAACATTCTTTTTGAAATCCAAATTAGTTGAAATCTCTCTTATAGACTTTATGGGGTTTTCTAAAGTGAATCTATCTTTTAAAAGACCAAGCTCTGCGACTTTGAGCATGATTTCAGTTGTGGCAACTTTTAAAATTGTGGTTGTCTCACTCATGTTTGAGTCCCCTACAATTATGTGAAGTCTTCGAAATTCCTCAGGATCGGCATGAGGTTCATCTCTAGTATTTATTATTGGTCGAGATCTTGTAGTGGCACTTGAAACGGATTCCCACATGTGTTCTGCCCTTTGGCTAATATGAAAATTATTTGATTTGCCATTACTAATCCATTTTCCTGCGCCACAAAAAATCTGTCTTGTCACTAGAAAAGGTATAATAGAGTCAGTTATTTCTTGGAAATTGAATTTCCTACTGATAGAGAAGTTCTCATGGCAACCATAACTATTTCCTGCTGAATCCATATTATTTTTGAAGAGGTGGATTTGACCTTGAATTCCTTCTTGATTTAATCTTTTTTCAGCGTCAATTGCTAACTCTTCAACGATCCGATCTCCTGCTTGATCCTGAAGAATTAAATCTTTTAGATTGTCACATTCCGCTGTGGCGTATTCAGGATGAGAACCGACGTCTAAGTAAAGACGACCACCGTTTGGTAGAAAAACATTTGAAGAGCGACCCCACACTACAACTTTTCGAAAAAGATATCTTGCGACTTCGTCAGGAGAAAGCCTTCTTTGTCCTTCTACTACGCAAGTCACACCATATTCGGTTTCAAGCCCGATTATTCTTTTACTACTCATTCAATTAGAACCTGCAAACACTTCTATTGTCCGCCTTTTTGAATGAATCCCTTTACAAATTCTTCTGCATTTTTCTCAAGTACTGCGTCAATTTCATCTAACACAGAATCGACACTCTTCGTGTTCGGTTTTACAAAGGCAACTTTAACTAATTCTTCAGAATTATCTTTTTCTCCTGGAATTGATGTGATTTGTTCCATTTAGCTAGCCTCCACCCACTTAAGTCTAGTTAAAACTTCAGTTCGACCGAATAAAATTGGCAAATTCTGTTACTGTGTTCGATTTACTCAACAAGTCATCAGATGTTGCCTTAGTTCCTTTCCGGGGATCAGGGGTGGAAATTCTTAATAAAGGTTCATTCTTGTCTAAATCGAGAATTAGACTATCCCAAGATGCTGCAGCAATAGATTTTGAGAATTTAGCTACAACCTTTCCCCTAAACCAAGCTCGAGTATCAGTTGGAGGCTGAGATATGGCATCGATTATGTCATCTTCAAAAACTATCTTTTTTAAAATATTTTTACTTCTAAGTATTTGAGCTAAACCGTCATTCGACGTAATTTCGCTGTATTTGAAATCAAGGGACTTTATTAATGCATCATCGAGCTTAAGATCTTGTTTTTCTCTGTATTTATTTATAAGACTTAACTTTGCAATCCAGTCAATTCTATCTGCGAGAATCCATTTATCTGTTTTAAGTCCTGTTAATGTTTGCTCCCAGAATTCCACAACTTGTCTTGAGTAATCATCATAACCAATTTTTGATAAATATGATTTACTCTTTTCTAAGTACCACTCTTGTATGTTGATAGCAGTTAATTTCTTACCATTTTTAACTGTATAGGTTTGTTTCATTTCTAAATCTTTTGAGATCAACTTGATTTCATCAACAGGATTCGTCAATGAAACCTCACTGAAATCAACGAAATTGTCTTCTATCATGCTGATAATTAATGAAGTTGTTCCAACTTTTAAAACATTTGAATAATCACTCATATTGGCGTCGCCAACAATTACATGTAGTCTCCTACTCATTTTTGGATCAGCATGCGGCTCGTCTCTGGTATTGATAATTGGACGCCGCATTGTCGTTTCCAAACCAACATGAGCTTCTATATAGTCGGCTCTCTGCGAAATCTGATAACCATCGACTTCGGAGTGTTGACCGATTCCAATACGACCAGCTCCACAGTAAATTTGTCGTGTAACAAAATGTGGAGTGAGACCTAAAACTATTTGCGAAAAATCTATTGATCTTTTAACTTGATAATTCTCATGCGTTCCATAACTGGAACCTTTATTGTCAACATTATTTTTAAATATTCTTATTTTATCCTCTGGATTCTCAATTTCATCCAATTTGCAAGATATGCTCATAATTCTTTCTCCAGCTAAGTCCCATTTAGCTATATCAATTGGGTTTAGTACCTCTGGTGAAGAGAATTCTGGATGAGCATGATCGACATAAAATCTTGCTCCGTTTGGTAAAACTATATTTGGGATTAAAAAATTTTCATTAGTGATTTGAGATAAATCAGCTTCTGATCTTGACATGTCGTAACCGCGTGCATCTCTAAGCGGACTTTCAACATCGTAGTCCCATCCAAAATTTGAATCAGGGTAAATATGTTTTGCGTACGCATTAACTAACCGATTTGAAAGAGTTATCGGGTCAGTATTTTGAGCACTTGATATTCCATATTCATTCTCTAAACCCATAACTCGATTAATGGTCAATTTGTGGCAATCTTTAAATAAATTGGTTCACAGAGGCAGACGTCTCTATAGAGCGACCCTGTTCAACTCCATGATTATTTTGAATCAATGTTCTTAAGAAAACTATTCTCTCGCCTTTTTTTCCTGAGATTCTCGCCCAGTCATCTGGATTTGTAGAATTTGGTAAATCTTCGTTTTCCCTAAATTCCTCTAAACATGCTTTAATCAAATGTTCGACTCTAATTCCTTTTCTATTGTTAGATAAGAATTCTTTGATGGCATATTTCTTGGCCCTGGAAACAATATTTTCAAGCATTGCCCCACTTGAGAAATCCTTGAAATAAAGAACTTCCTTGTCGCCATTTGCATAAGTGACTTCGATAAATCTATTCTCATCACTTTCGTTATACATTTTCTCGACGGCTTTATCAATCATTGAGTTCACAGTTGCCTGTTTATCTCCGTTGTGTAGATCTAACTCATCCTGATTAATAGGTAATTCAGTAGTCAAATATTTGGATAGAATCTCGACTGCACCTTTGGCGTCTGGCCTTTGTATTTTTATCTTCACGTCAAGTCTTCCGGGTCTAAGAATTGCTGGGTCAATCATGTCCTCGCGATTTGACGCACCAATCACTATTACATTTTCTAAACCTTCAACTCCGTCGATTTCACTTAAAAGTTGAGGAACGATGGTGTTTTCAACATCGCTGGATACACCGCTTCCTCTAGTTTTGAATAAAGAATCCATTTCGTCAAAAAATACGATTACCGGAGTTCCTTCGGAAGCTTTATCGCGTGCTCGTTGAAAAATTAATCGGATATGTCTTTCTGTTTCTCCAACGTATTTATTAAGCAATTCTGGACCTTTGATATTAAGAAAATAGGACTTGCCATCTTTATTTCCTGTTTTTTCTGTGACTTTTTTTGCTAGAGAATTTGCTACTGCTTTAGCAATTAAGGTTTTTCCACAACCTGGTGGACCGTAAAGCAATATCCCTTTGGGAGCTTTTAATTGATGCTCAGCGTACAAATCCTTATGCAAAAATGGCAATTCGACAGCATCTCTAATTTGTTCTATTTGAGTTCCTAAACCACCGATATCTTCATAATTTACATCTGGTACTTCTTCAAGAACTAACTCTTCAACTTCACTCTTGGGAATTTTTTCATATACAAAACCACTCTTTGAATCGAGTAATAGTGAGTCACCCGGTTTTAAAACTATCCCTTTTAAGTTCTCTGAGAGTCTTACGACTCTTTCTTCATCGGCTCGTCCGATAACCACGCCTCGAATGTTGTCATCTAATAAACTTTTTAAAGTTACAATTTCTCCTGATATTTCAAATCCATGTATAGAAATTATGTTTAGTGATTCATTTAAAATTACTTCCCTTCCCGCTGTTAATTGACTTTTGTCTATTTCGGGTGAGATTAGTACTCTCATTTTTTTTCCATTTATAAGTACATCGGCATCGTCATTGAATAGTTCTAAAAATATTCCAAACCCAGATGGAGGAGCACCTAATTGCTCAACCTGATCTTTAAGATTTAATAATTGAAGCTTTGCATCTGCCAAGAGATTTGAAAGATCAGTGTTTTTTTGTTTTAAGTCAGTAACGACCTTATTTATTTCTGACAAAGAATCGTTAGAGGTCACATCTTGTGTCATAGTCCTCCAATTATCTATGCAGAAATTCTATCTTTAATTGACTTCGTCTGCTTCCCCAGTCTGTTTTGCAATGTAATCGGCGCCATAGGCACCTTTTGCAGGTTTTTGACGACGTGGTGGAACTGTCACGCCATCGGCCATTCTTCTGCTGTGAACTAAGAATCCGGTATGTCCACTCATGCGGTGTTTTGGTCGGACGGCTAATCCTTGAAGGTGCCATTCTCTATATAAAGTTTCTGAAGCTGTGGCATCGGTCCATTTATTGGTTTCTTTAAGTGTCTCCACCAACTTAGACATTTGTGTTGTTGTTGCTAGGTATGAAACAAAATGGCCACCTGGTTTCAAATGTTTATAAACCACTTCAACCATGTCCCAGGGATTCAATAGATCAAGAACAATACAGTCAAATCTTTCATCACTTTCAAACTCTGAGACATCCGATAAAACTAATTTCCAATTTTTGGGAATGAAACCTAAATATTTTTCAACATTTTTACTTGCCACTTTGAGAAACTCTTCCCTTATCTCGCAAGAAGTTAATGAGCCAGTTTCACCAATTGTTCTTAAAATATGAAGTGTTAGTGACCCAGATCCAACTCCTGCTTCTAGAATCTTTGAGCCTGGTTTCATATCCCCTATTTCTACAATTTGCGCTGCATCTTTGGGATAAATAACTGCAGCTCCTCTAGGCATTCCAACTACAAAATCTTGAAGTGCAGGTGAAAAGATTGTGTAAAGCATTCCACTTGAGCTTGCTACAACACCTCCTTCACCAGCTTTAATAATTTCATCGTGATTAATAGAGCCGTGACTTGTAAAGAATTGCTTACCATTTTCGAGGGTAACGGTGTGAGATCGACCTTTTTGATCAGTTATGGTCACTAGTGAACCTGTTGAAATTGTCATGTTAGTGAAAGTCTACGAATTTAGAGAATTTGTCAGAGTTTGAGCCTAAGGTTGACTCATGCCAGAAATCGAAATGCTCCAACTCTCCCCTTCTCGTATATCTGATTATCAACAATGTCCAGCTTTATACAAATTCAGAGCAATTGACAAATTAGTTGAAAGACCTGGATTAGATGCCTTGCGAGGATCTTTGGTCCATTTAGTTCTCGAAAAAATTTTTAATAATGATGTATCGAAAAGAGATTTTGAAACAGCAACTTCAATTATTCAGAAATGTTGGGAAGAATTAATTACAGCAGAGCCAGAATTAGTCTGTGCACTAGATGAAAATATTGATTTTCCATTAAATGAAAACATAGAGGTCTCAATAGATAGAATAAATCTTCTTTTTGAAGAAGTAAAAATCTTGTTGGCAAACTATTACTCGCTTGAGGATCCTTCAAAGATTCAGCCTAAATCTACCGAGGAGTTAATTGAGTTTGATTTAAGTTCAGAGATTAAAATTAAAGGATATGTTGACAGAATTGATCAATCATCCCAAGGATGGTTAAGAATAAACGACTACAAAACTGGAAAAAGTCCCAAAGAGAATTTCAGTTCTAAGGCGATGTTTCAACTAAAATTCTATGCTCTTATTATTTTTAAATCTACTAAACAAATTCCAAAAATGTTGCGCTTAATTTATTTGAAAGACTCTCAAATACTTACATATGAACCAACAGAATTAGACTTGGATTTCACCTTAAAAAAAGTTGAATCTATAGCTGATCAAATTAAGAAGTCTAAAGAAAATAACGATTGGCCAACTAATATTTCAAAACTTTGTGATTATTGCTATTTCAAATCTATTTGTCCTGCCTTTGGAAATACTTAAATTTCTTGCCATTCTTTAACTAATTCTTCATGAACCTGACGTAGATCAGCAAGACTTACCCCCTTTAGTCCATTAAAAATTCTCATTCCACGTCTTGCATCTAGAAGTACTCGCTCAGGAACTGCAATAGTAGGCATTCCGGCGGCCAATGAACTTGAGATACCTGTATTTGAATCCTCAAAAACTAAACACTCCAAAGAATCAATTCCAAAACTTTTAGCTACATGAAGATAAGGGTCGGGATGTGGTTTTGTTCTTGTTAAGTCATCGGCAGTTATGACTAAGTCAAAATACTTTACTAATTTGGTGGATTTCAAGAGTGTTTCAGCCAAATATCGATTGGAAGCTGTGACCAAAGCAATTTTTAATTCTTCTTTCTTTGCCTCTTCTAAAATTTCGATCCAACCAGGTTGTATTGAAGGAGGATTATTCGTAAACGATTTATACATTTCATCGTTAATTTCTTTAAACATTTGTTCCGAATTTGATTTTGCTTTTGCAGCCATGTATTCGACAACAGCTTGTAGCGGTCCACCTATGGCTTGGTTTTGATCATCTATGGTCCAAGTTGAACCGTGCTTCTCCATGACATCAATTTCCGCCTGCCACCATCTTGACTCTGTTTCAACTAAAGTTCCGTCCATATCAATTAACAGAGCGCGCACGAATAATCTCCTATTTCGGACTTTGCCCAGCAAGTAAAAGCCGGATGTCTTGAAAAGTTTGGCTACCTGAGAGACTACTTTGGATATCACAGATTTCGTCGCATAATGCTCGCAGGAGGCATGTGAATTTAGAGACCAAAACCATTAAGGGTTACTTAGCAAAGAACCCTGTGGCAATTTGTGCTTTCTTGGGTTGGAATGATGCAGGAGAAACCGCTTCAAGTGTCGTTGACCATTTAATTGAAGTTTGGGATGCAACTGAAATAGGAAGTTTAGATCCAGACAACTATTACGATTACCAGGTTGCAAGACCTAGAGTTCGTTTAACAGAGGATGGAAATCGAGTAATTGATTGGCCAACAACAAAAATATTCTTAGCTGAGCCACCCGGATCTCCCAATCCCATCTTGTTAGTGCAAGGCATTGAACCAAATATGAAATGGAGATCTTACGTAGCCGAATTATTAGATATTTTTGATGATTATGAAACATCTTTAGTAATTTCTTGTGGTGCTCTTTTAGCCGACGCCCCACACACGAGACCTGTTCCAGTTACAACGGTCGCGGCGACTACAGAGTTAAGTGATGCTTTAGATTTTGAACCTTCTGCATATGAAGGTCCAACGGGCATTATCGGTGTCATTCAAGATGGTGCAATTGAACGAGACATTGCAAGTATTTCATTATGGGCAGCGATTCCACATTATGTTTCTTCTCCCCCAAATCCAAAAGGAACATTAGCGATAATTTCCAAGCTTGAAGATCTTCTAGATATATCAATTCCTCTAGATGATTTAGTTGATGAATCTAGGGCTTGGCAAGATGGTGTAGATGAATTAGCCGCTGAAGATGAAGAAATAAGTGACTATGTAACACGACTTGAGTCATCTGTTGATGCATCAGATCTTCCAGAGGCAAGTGGTGAAGCAATTGCGCGTGAATTTGAAAGATACTTAAAAAGAAGAACTAAGGACTAATTTTTTTGTAGTCTGCAATTTGTTTATTCGTTGATGAATCAAAATCTTGTTCGATTTCTTCCCTTAAATTCCTGAGAATGTTTAGCGCTGTTTTTTTTCCTAGCTCAACGCCCCATTGATCGAAAGAATTAATGTTTAAGAATAATCCTTGAATCATCACACTTGCTTCATAGAAACCAATTAGTTGCCCAAGGTAAAACGCATTTAGCTCAGGCAAAGACAAGATATTTGACGGTCTATTACCAGGCATTACCTTGTGGTTAATCAATTCTTGATCCGTGTTTTCATCAATTAGATCTGATTTAGACTTCCCAAATGCTAAAACTGACGCTTGAGCCAAGGCGTTTGCAATCAAATTGTCTGCAAAATATCTGTCTTGGCCATTTTGATTTCTTATTATGATGAAATCAACAGGAATAACTTGAGTACCTTGATGCAACATTTGAAAAAAAGAATGTTGTGAGTTAGTACCGGGTTCTCCAAAAACAACCGGACATGTATTCAATTTGATTTTCTTACCATTTTTATCAACTGATTTGCCGTTGCTTTCCATCCAAAGTTGTTGAAGAAAGGCCGGAAATCTGGAAAGTCTACTTGAGTACGGAATTACGGCTAAAGAATTGAGATGTAAACCATTTAAATTCCATAAATTTATAGCAGCATGCAAAAATAGAGCGTTGTTTCTTAAATCCATTTCGACAAGATTTTCATCTATTTTTGAAGCACCTTTTTGAATGCTTTCAAATACCTCTGGTCCAAATGCAATTGAGATTGATAGTCCAACTGAACTCAAAAGCGAATAACGTCCCCCTACCCAATCCCAGAAAGGAAATATCAAATGTTTTGAAACCCCAAACTTCACACATGAATCAACATTCGTGCTTATCGCCACAAGATGATTTGATAAATCTGAAGATGTTAAGGATTTTGACAACCACTTTTTAGCATATTCTGCATTTGTCATAGTTTCAATTGTTGTAAATGTTTTACTCGTAATTATGACAATTGTGGTTTCTGGATTTAATTTGTTTAGAGTCTGTGATATTTCACTTTCGTCAATATTGGATACATAGTGACAGTGCACTTTCCCGTCGTGCACTGGTTCCATAGCTTTGTAAACCATAGCTGGTCCTAAATCGGATCCACCTATACCTATGTTTACAACATCAGTTATTAATTTTCCGGTGTTTCCTCGATGTTCTCCAGATCTAATACGTCGTGCGAAATCATGAAAAGATTTTTGAATTTCATCAATTTCAGAAACACCTTTTATAAAAAGGTTTCTTAATTTTTTGGTGCGAAGCCATATATGCCCGACAGAACGCTTTTCTGTATTGTTGGCATGTGCCCCTTTTATTAGTTCTTCAACTTGCTTTTGAAGATCAATTTGATTGGCTAGTTCACAAAAATATTCAATAACCTTGTCATTTACGAGGGATTTACTAAAATCAAAATTAATGTCAGCGATATTCATATTAAATTCGTAACCACGGTTTGGATACTTTTTGAACAACTTATTCAAATCTAAATCGTCATTGTTTTTACTAATTTTTCGAATTTTTTTCCAATACGTATAATCCATATTCATGCTTTAA
>JBJOKB010000087.1:0-3571 GCA_046046315.1 Actinomycetota bacterium
GAGACATTTCTGAACGCAGATCAACTGGTTCAACTCGTCCTGAATTATCTGGCAGTGCAGTTTGTTTAGTGGCCATTTAAATATCCAAGAACCTTACGTCGCGAGCATTGTGTTGAATAAATGATCTTCTTGATTCCACGTCTTCACCCATAAGAACGTTAAATAATTGATCAGCTGCTGCTGCATCATCAAGTGTTACGCGGAGTAAAACTCTTGATTGTGGATTCATTGTGTTCTCCCACAATTCATCAGCATTCATTTCACCCAAACCTTTGTAACGCTGCAATGCTTCTTCTTTAGGCAATCTCTTACCTGCTTTTAGTCCTGCTTCAATAAGTCCGTCTTTTTCTCGTTCGGTGTATGCATAACTTGGGGCTTCTTTAATCCATTTGATTTTGTATAAAGGAGGTTGTCCTAAATAAACATGACCTAAATCAATTAGTGGTCTCATAAATCTAAATAACAAAGTTAGAAGCAGTGTTCTAATGTGTTGACCATCCACATCAGCATCAGCCATTAAAACTAATTTGTGGTACCTCAATTTGTTGGCATCAAATTCTTCCTGCACACCAGTGCCAAGTGCTGAAACTAAAGCTTGAACTTCAGTATTTGCCAGAACTCGATCAATTCGTGCTTTTTCAACGTTAAGAATTTTTCCCCTGATAGGCAAAATTGCTTGAGTTCTGGAATCTCTACCGTTTTTGGCTGATCCTCCAGCAGAATCACCTTCCACAATGTAGAGCTCACATTCACTTGGCTCTGTTGATTGGCAATCACTTAACTTTCCAGGTAAACCCGATGAACCTAATAAACCTTTTCTAGATCTAGCTAAATCTCTTGCTTTTCGAGCAGCCAATCTTGCAGTTGCAGCAGACACTGCTTTTCTAGCAACATCTTTTCCTTCTCCAGGATGTTCTTCAAACCATTTAGCTAATAAATCATTTGTCATAGTTTGCACAAAAGTTTTTGCTTCAGTGTTGCCTAATTTTGTTTTTGTTTGGCCTTCAAATTGTGGATCACGTAATTTAACAGAAACTATGGCGGTTAAACCTTCGCGAATATCTTCTCCTGTTAGTTTTGGGTCTTTTTCTTTTAAAATATTCCATTGCTTGGCATATTTATTTACAGTTGCAGTAAGGGCGGCACGAAAACCTTCTTCATGCATTCCACCTTCGGGAGTATTAATCGTGTTTGCAAATGTATAAACAGCTTCTTGGTAACCAAAATTCCATTGCAAAGCAACTTCGGCACTAATTCCCTTTTTATCATCACTGTTTTCAATATGAATTACATCTTTATGAACTAAAGAGTCACCTTTTGTTTTATTTAAATAATTAACAAAGTCAATAATTCCACCGTCATATTTGTATCTAACACTTTGAACTTCACCTTTTTCATCAACTCTTCCTTTTCTTTCATCAGTCAGAGTTAGTGCTAAACCTTTATTTAAGAAAGCCATCTCTCTAAATCGAGTGGCAAGTGTTTCAAATGAATAATCTGTGGTTTCAAATATTTCTTTGTCAGCTTGGAAGGTAATTTTGGTGCCAGTTCCCTCAACTTTGCTACCTTTTTTGAGTGCAGCAGTCGGGGTTCCGCGCTTATAACTTTGAGTCCAGAGATAGCCATCGCGCTTAACTTCCACGCTCAATTGTGAGGAAAGTGCGTTAACCACTGAGGCACCTACACCGTGTAGTCCTCCAGAAACTTGGTATCCACCGCCACCAAATTTTCCACCAGCATGCAAAACAGTAAACACAACTTCTAGTGCAGGTTTTTTTTCAGTTTTATGCATATCAACTGGAATTCCGCGACCGTTATCGATCACGCAAATCTTTGCGTCGTCCAAAATTGTTACAAAAATATCTGTTGCATGACCTGCAAGTGCTTCATCAACTGAGTTGTCAACAATTTCATAAACTAAATGATGTAAACCACGTTCACCAGTTGAACCGATGTACATTCCAGGACGTTTTCTAACTGCATCTAATCCTTCAAGAACTTGAATCGCACTGGCGTCATATGACATAAGTGAAAAATTCAACTCCTGACAAAAGTTTTAGGTGTCTTAACTGGTTAGTAAAGACAATTCTACTGCCGTGTTACAGGTGTGAAATCGGGTGATGGCCGTTTTTAGTAGTCTTTTTTCCCCATAGTTGGCACTCTCCACAAGCCTTTTTGCTTAGGTTGAGTTGGTCCATAAATTTTCAGGGTCTTGACAACACCATCACCAACCTCTAAGGCAATTCGGCGCTTTAAATCAGAACTTAAAAGACGAATTTGTGTCGCCCAAGCTGTTGAATCTGCTCTTAAAATCAATTCATTTATGTCTGCATTAAAAACATCAATGGAAACATGTGCTGCAATTTCTTCACCAACAATTTCTGGCCACCTTGAAATTAAATCTGCAACAGAAGTTGATTGTTGCCAACCTAAATCTTTAACAAATTTTTTCAAAACATTGGTTAAAAATTGTGGATCTCTTTGATCAGGATGTGCGCCACTTCTAACTTCTTCTCTTTTACCAAATCTTGGACGTTTCTTAGGTGTACTTTGGTTCCTAAATTTTGAATTTCTTGCACGAGCTCTTGCTAATGCGCTAAAAGCTGCGTCAGTTTTATTTAATTCTTCACTCATATTGTTTCAACCTTGCCGTTGTTCACAAAAAGTTTATTTCCTTCTAATTCTTTTGGTACATCTTCCATTACAGCGGCTGTGATTAGTACTTGTTCAACGTTTTTTACTCTCAAAATAAGTTGGTTTCGCCTTGCTGCATCAAGTTCAGCAAACACATCGTCGAGGATCAAAACTGGATCTCCGGCAGGAGATGATGCTTTAAGAAGATCAAAAGCAGCAAGTTTAAGAGCTAGCGCAACAGACCAAGACTCTCCATGGCTTGCATAACCCTTGGCTGGAAGTTCCCCTATTGTGATTTCCATATCGTCTCGATGTGGGCCAACTAAAGTTAAACCTCGATCAAGTTCATCTTGTTGTCTTTCTTGCAATTTTTCTTTCATTGCGGCTACTAAATCTGATTGACTCATACTTTCTGTTGCAACGTTTGGTAAATATTTAATATTTAAAGCTTTACTGGTTGGGGCAAGTTCGGCATAGGACTTAGAAACAAAAGGTAAAATCTCATTTATTATTTGGTTTCTGGAATAAATAATTTGTGAACCAAAATTAACAAGTTGATCATTCCACACCTCAAGGGTTGCAAGCACTGAATCTAGGTTGTTTTTCCTTGCAGGGCCAGCACTTTTTAGTAATGCGTTTCTTTGTTTTAAAACTCGATCATAATCACTTTTAATTCCAGCATAAGATGAACTTTTTTGAACAAGTAGTTCATCTAAAAAGTAGCGTCTGTCTCCTGGATCACCTTTAACAAGAATTAAATCCTCTGGGGAAAAAGTAACTGTTTGTAAAATACCTAAAATATCTTTTGTTTTTTTGCAATCTGAACCGTTTAGTTTTGCTTTATTGGTTTTTGATGGCCAAATTTCAACTTCTAGCCAATTAGTTCGATCAAGGTATTTCACACCGGTTCTAATAATGGCTCTTGGTTGATCAGATT
>JBJOKB010000042.1:0-46225 GCA_046046315.1 Actinomycetota bacterium
GATAAACACCAAACCGCAGTAGGTTCGTTAAAAGAATTAAGTGAATTGTCTGGAAAAGACGTCACTAATACTGATCCTCATCGTCCTTTTGTGGATGACATCACCATCACTTGTCCTGAATGCAAAAAATCTGCCACAAGAGTTCCAGAAGTAATTGATTGTTGGTATGACTCAGGCGCTATGCCATTTGCGCAATTAAATTACCCTCAACAAAACCAAGATTTATTTAAATCAAACTATCCAGCAGATTTTATTTGTGAAGCAATAGATCAAACACGTGGTTGGTTTTACACATTAATGGCAATAGGAACCTTGGTTTTTGATCAAAGTTCTTACAAAAATGTCGTAACACTTGGTCACATTTTGGATGAAAAAGGTCGCAAGATGAGTAAGCATCTTGGAAATGTTTTAGAACCTATTGCATTAATGGATGAACACGGTGCAGATTCAGTTCGCTGGTTCATGTTGGCGTCTGGTTCTCCTTGGCAAGCCAGAAGGGTTGGTCATGCCGCAATTCAAGAAGTAACAAGAAAAGTTTTATTAACATATTGGAACACTGCATCGTTTCTTTCTCTATACACCCGTTTATCAAATTACAAACCTGGCGACAAGGTTTTACCAAGAAACGAACGACCAGAAATTGATCAATGGTTATTAAGTTTGGTTGATGATGCTGTTTCTCAAGTAACCCTGGCACTAGAAAATTTTGACACTCAAAAAGCTGGAAGAGTTCTGGCAGATGTTGTCGATGATATGTCGAATTGGTATGTCAGAAGAAATAGACGAAGATTCTGGGATGGTGATCCTGTAGCACTAGCAACTTTGCATGAAGCTTTAAGAACAATCACTTTGATTATGGCTCCATTCGTGCCTTTCATCACCGAACGAGTTTGGCAAGACATGTTTAGAACAACAACTGACTCGACTTTGTCTTCCGTTCATTTAGGTAATTGGCCACAAGTGAACAAGTCTGAAATCAGAACAGACTTAATTGAAAACATGGGGTTGATCAGACGCTTGGTTGAACTTGGCCGGGGAGCAAGAGCTGAAGGAAAAGTTAAGAATCGACAACCTCTGTCCCGAGCACTGGTCTCAGCCAAGAACTGGGACAAAGTTCCGCAAGACTTAAGAGATCAACTTGCCGAAGAATTAAATATTCTGGATTTGCAATCGCTGAGCCAAACCGGTGGTTTAGTAAACGTTTCAGTAAAAGCAAACTTTAGAAATTTGGGCGCTAGGTACGCCCAAGATACTCAATTAATTGCCAAATCAATTGCCAGTTCAGATGCTGCAAAACTTGTTCAAGAACTTAGATCAAATAACAAATACTCTTTAAATATTAATAATCAAATATTTGAAATAACTTCAGAAGATGTGATTATTACTGAGACTCCTAGAGAGGGCTGGTCTGTGATGAGTCAGGATGGCGAAACCATCGCTCTTGATTTAGAAATCTCACCAGAGTTAAGAAGCTTGGGAATTTCGCGAGAAGTAATTCGCTTGATTCAAGAGGCACGCAAGGCTTCAGGTTTTGATGTCTCCGATCGAATTAATTTGAGATACCACACAAGTGATGATCAAGTTAAAAAATCAATTCAACACAATTCAGAAATTATAAAGAGTGAAGTGCTTGCTCTAGGCTTTGTTGATGAAAAAGGTTCAAATCAACCAACTACAGGTGATACTGACTTAAATCTAGAAATTTGGATTGAAAAAGCTTAAAATTCGTTAGTGATTTTCAGGTGCGCTGGTAATTACATTGACTGGTTCGGTGTTTTCAATTGAGTCATTTAATTGTGCACCCAAATCATTGAGCATTCCCGATAACCAATTTCTAAGTCTGTTGCGGTAATCAATTTCAATTGCTTCAAGACGTTTGATTTGTGCTTCAATTTGGGCTTTTTCAGATTCAACACTTGATGAAATTGAAGCAGCTCTTGCTCTTGCTTCTCTAACTAGTCTTTCCGCCTCGTTTGTCGCTGCGGTTAAAGCTTGTTGTGCCAAAGTTAAAACTTCAACTGGAGACTTTGTATCAACGCTTTGTGTCGATGAGAGAGAAGATCCTTTGCGTGCTATTTCAACTTCGTTTTGCAAACTGGCAATTTCTTCAGCAACTTTTTCTAAGAATTCATCAACCTGGCTTACGTCATAGCCCATACGTAAACGGGTGGTGTCAAAGACAACATTGGCAACATCTTCAGGGGTAAGTGCCATTCATCCACTCCATTGGTCAAATCAACAAAGATTAATCTACCCTGCTTAGTGCTAAATCTGGTATCTAGAGGGAGGAAAAGATGCCTATGGCTATCTGAATCAGGATTATTACAACCAAGAAAGACATATCTAACGAAACTGAGCCAATTCTTAATGGCGGGATAAACCGTCTAAAGAAATTCAATGGAGGATCGGTTAGTGAATAAATAGTCTCAACTAAAACCAACATAAAGCCTGATGGTCTCCAAGAACGGGCAAACATTTGCACATAATCAAAAACTAATCGACCTATCATGACTAGTAGATAAAGTTGAAGTAACTGCGCAATTATTCCCATTTAAGAATTACTTTAAATTAAACTTGATTAAAGAAGCCATCTTGCGCGACTTGTTGGCGAGCTTCTGCCCCAAGATCAACGTTGGCTGGGGAAATCAAGAATACTGAATTAGTAACTCTTTCGATTGTGCCTCTCAATGCAAATGCCAATCCCGAAGCAAAATCTAGAATTCTTTTTTGATCACTTGGATCCATTTCAGATAAATTAATAATTACTGGAGTTCCGTCACGATATTCTTCCCCGATTCTTCGAGCATCATTAAATGCTCTTGGGTGAAGTGTGGTGATTCTAGAAACTGGTTCCGCTACAACTGGTTTTACTTGCGGAGCAACTCTTACTTCAGGTCTTTCAGCTAAAGCAGTTGATCCATTTGTGGAAAAAGTTCTTGGTGTTGGAGACCAACGAGGTGCAACGGGTGCTTCTTCTTCGTAAAATTCTTCGATTTCTTCATTTAAATAATTTTGATTATCTTCAACTAAACCTAAATAGACAGCCATTTTGCGAAAGCCTTTTGGCATATCTTCCTCCTGGTTAAATACGTGTGTGTCACTTGCGGACTCTTAAGTTGCAGTAGTTACGCCTGTGACTAAAGACAAAGTTACCCGATTTTTGGTCTTTCCCCGAGCAATGCAGAGCCAATGCGAAGGTGTGTCGCTCCACATAAAATTGCTGCTTCCAGATCATCGCTCATTCCAGCAGACAGAATTGTGGCTTGGTCGTAAATCTTCATGAATTCAACTCGAATCTGCGCCAATCTTTCAAAAGCTTGTGTTGGATTTTCTCCCAAAGGAGCAACACTCATCAATCCTTTTAATTCCAAGTGGCTCGCATTTGAAATCAAAGAAGCCAGCTCCATTAACTCGGCAGGCCAAATTCCTCCTCGCGTTGGATCAGGTCCAGATTGATCTAAATCAACCTGAATTAATACTGGTTGTTTTTTGTCGATACTTTGAGCGCTTTTTTGAATTTCTTTGGCTAAGGACCAACGATCTACCGAATGAATCAGATGCGCATATTGAACAACGGATTTTGCTTTATTTGATTGTAATTGACCAATGAAATGCCAATTATATTTTTCTTTAACCTCTTTTTGTTTGACTGACGCTTCTTGATCTCTATTTTCTCCAACATTTTCAATTCCAAGTTGCTTTAATAAATCAATATCGCTTGCTGGATAAGTCTTGGTTACGGCAATTAACGTTATCTCTGATTCTTTTCTGTTCGATTCCATACAAGCGTCGGCTATTCTGCCTTGAACTATTTCTAAATTGTTTTTTATTTCAAGTAAACGACTATTCATTCACTTAACCATGCAACTGTGGCATTTCGACCTGTTACCGGATCTCTTCTAAAGGAAAAAACATCTTGGTTCTCGAAAGTGCAAATATTTAAATCAGTGGTTTTGATTTGATATTGAGCAAGCTGATGTTTCACCCCTTTTCTAATGTCAATAGCCAACTGTCCATCGGGAAGTTTTATTGCAGCAGTTGGTTCGATTTCTTTAACTTCATCAAACCTCTCCTGTGTTGCAACAAAATTCTTTGCACTAATTGTTGGACCAATTATTGCTTTTAGATTTTCTGGTTCAGCTCCTAAATCGAGCATTCCTTCCACAGCATTGGCAACAACTCCAACAAGCATGCCTTGCCAACCGGCGTGCACAACTCCAACCACATGCGCAATCGGATCAACTAAAACAATTGGAGCGCAATCTGCCGACATTATTACTAAACCTAAATTGGTTTCTCTAGTTACCAATGCGTCTGTGTCGGGATGAACTTCGGGAAATTCGGACTTAACATTAACCACATTAGGTGAATGTGTGGCCCCGATGAAAACAAGAGGCATTGATAAATGTTCAGAAAGTATTTCTCTATTTTTTAAGACGTCTTCTTCATTGTCGTTAACATGATCTGCAACGTTTAGCGAATCGTAAGGTTTTTTACTGACTCCACCCTGGCGGCCAAAGAAACTCCAGTTTGCTTTGCCAGACTTACCAGATGAAATCGGTGTTGGCACCGACATGTTTTGGCTACTTTAAGAAATCCGGTACATCAAGATCGTCACTTGGTGTGTCATCAAAAACAACTCTTCTTGGAGTTGAAATTGTGCTGGCGTTAAATGTTGATCCAATTACTGGTTGAGGACCAGTTTCATCCATAGATTTTGAAACAAAAGATGGAATCTCTGGTTCTGAATTAGTTACAGCATGAATTGAACTTCTACGAACAGAAGCTAAATCTTTATCAGCAAAACCTGCTGCAATAACTGTAACTCTTACTTCATCACCCAAAGTGTCATCAATTACGGCACCAAAAATTATGTTTGCTTCAGTAGCTGCAACATTTTGCACCAGACGTGCAGCTTCATTAATTTCAAACAAACCTAGATCAGATCCACCAGCAATGGAAAGCAGCACACCTTTTGCTCCTTGAATATCTGCTTCCAACAGTGGAGACGCAATAGCATTTTGAGCAGCGATTGCAGCTCTATTTTCTCCACGGGCAGAGCCAATTCCCATTAATGCGGTTCCTGCTCCAGCCATGACACTTCTAACATCGGCAAAATCTAGATTAATTAATCCTGGAGTGGTGATTAAATCTGTGATTCCACTAACTCCTTGAAGTAAAACATGATCTGCTTGTCTAAAAGCATCAATTACTGAAATGTTTCGATCAGATAGTGAAAGTAATCGATCGTTAGGAATCACAATTAATGTATCGACTTCATTTCTTAAAGCTTCCACACCGGATTCTGCTTGGGTGATACGACGTTTGCCTTCAAAATTAAATGGTTTAGTAACAACACCAATGGTTAGTGCGCCTACTTCTTTCGCCACTCTTGCTACAACTGGGGCTCCACCTGTTCCAGTTCCTCCACCCTCACCGGCGGTAACAAAAACCATGTCAGAACCCTTTAAAACATCTCTTAATTCTTCGATGTGATCTTCAGCAGCTTGCCGACCAACTGACGGATCTGCCCCCGCGCCTAAACCGCGGGTTAGTTCTCGACCAATATCCAATTTGACGTCAGCATCGCTCATTAATAAAGCTTGCGCGTCTGTATTAATTGCAACAAATTCAACGCCTTTTAAGCCGGCTTCAATCATTCGATTAACAGCATTAACGCCACCGCCACCAATACCAACTACTTTGATAATTGCGAGATAGTTTTGTGGAGCAACCACGTTTATTTCCCCCTGTTTCAACTCTTAACCTCTACTTGAGACTAAAAGTTGTTGCGTGTGTTAAGCGAAGAGAATTTAGACGCCAATTGAGGCTTCACCAAGCACGCGACTCGGCGTGTTGCATACATATAAGTAGTAAAGCAAAATGATGCAAATAGTGAATAGAGTTAAGCCAACAAACTAGAAAAGTAATTCAAGGGGATTTAAATTTAAATGCAATTAGTTGTGCCCAAAGAAACCCGTTCTGGCGAAAAGAGAGTTGCCGCAGCTCCCGCAACTATTGCCAAATTGATCAAACTTGGTTTTGAAGTAACAGTTGAAAATAATGCAGGCGTATCTGCTTTATTTTCTAATGAAAATTATCAAGATGCTGGTGCAACTATTACCAATGACATTTCTTCTGCTATTAACAAGGCTGACGTTATTGCATCAGTTGGAACACTTCCTGTAAATCTTTCATCAAATTTGAAACCAGGTGCTGTGTGTTTATCTTTTGCACAAGCTAAGAGAGATAAAGAAAATATTGCAGCGATCGCAAAAGCCAAAGCAACATTGCTATCTTTTGATTTTGTTCCCAGAATCTCCAGAGCACAAAGTGCTGACGCATTAACTTCTCAAGCCACAGTTTCTGGTTACCACACTATGGTTACAGCAGCTTCTTTGTTACCAAAAATGTTTCCTTTAGTAATGACTGCTTCTGGAACAATTAGACCCTCAAAAGTTTTAGTTATTGGTGCCGGTGTTGCAGGTTTGCAAGTTATGGCAACAGCTAAAAAGCTTGGAGCAATAGTTTCTGGTTATGACGTTAGAACTGCAAGTAAAGACGAAGTCAAATCAGTTGGCGCGACTTTTATTGAATTAGATCTGCCAGTTGTAGAAGGAAGCGGTGGATATGCCAAGGAAATGGATCAAGAACGCACGAAATTGCAACAAGAATTACTAACTCCTTACATAAGTGCGACAGATGTTCTTGTCACAACTGCAGCTGTGCCGGGAAGACCTGCACCAAGGCTTGTGACTGCAGCAATGCTCAAAGGTATGAAGTTTGGTTCTGTCATCGCAGATATGGCTGCTGAAAATGGTGGAAACGTTGAAGGTTCTGTTGCTGGTCAAATAATTGAAATAAATGGAGTAAAAATTTGGGGTGGACAAAACATTGCTTCTGAAATGGCCCCCGATGCTTCTTTTCTTTTTGCCGGGAATGTCATTTCCTTACTTTCTTTCATCGTCAAAGACGGCAAAATCAATCTTGATAAAGAAGATGAAGTTGTATCCGGAAGTGCTTTATTAATTAATGGTGAAATAACAAATGAATTCGTTAAAGCAGAACTAGGACAGGGGTAATTAAATGAGTGTCGAAATTGCCTTGTTGACGATTTTTATTTTAAGCATCTTCGTTGGATTTGAAGTAGTTTCAAAAGTTTCCACAATTTTGCACACTCCCCTAATGTCTGGGGCTAACGCGATCCACGGAGTAATTTTAGTTGGAGCAATTATTGTTACTGGTCATGCCGACAACAACTTAGAATTAATTCTTGGACTCATCGCGGTAGTTCTTGCCACCATCAACATGGTCGGCGGTTTTGTCGTAACTGATCGAATGCTCGAATTATTTAAGTCAAAAAAATCTGACAAAGCCGGTGATAAAAAATGACACCGGTGTGGTCACAACTAGCAAATCTCGGAGCAGCACTTGCGTTTATTTTGGCACTAAAAGCATTATCTTCACCAAAAACAGCACGCTTAGGCAATCGCATTGGAGCCATTGGTGCCATAGCTGCTGTGGCAATTGTTTTCTTTTCAGAAAGCAATTTAAAACATTTACCTTTAATTTTGGTTGCTGTTGCTTTTGGAACATTAGTTGGATTTGTGGCTGCAAGAAAAGTTCAGATGACTCAAATGCCACAAATGGTTGCACTCTTTAACGGCGTAGGTGGCGGAGCTGCGATGGCAGTGTCCTCGATTGAATTTTTAAAAGCTGGAGCAACTGATGGTTTTGTGGCACTTTTTGCCACAGTATTCACGGTCGTAATTGGTTCTATTTCATTTACTGGTTCCATAGTTACATTTTTAAAACTTCAGGAACTAATGACTTCAAGGCCAGTTGTATTACCTCTAGGAAGATTAATAACAATTACGACAGCAATTGCAACCTTGTTTATGTCAATTTACTTAATGATTAACCCAGAAAATTGGGCGCTTTGGACGCTCGTTGTTTTGTCATTAATTATGGGAATCTTATTTGTATTGCCAGTTGGTGGAGCAGATGTTCCTATCGTAATCAGTTTGTTAAATGCCTTTACAGGTTTATCTGTCGCTGCAAGTGGTTACGTACTAGATAACGTTTTATTGCTTGTTGCAGGAACTCTGGTTGGAGCATCAGGCACATTGTTAACGCAATTAATGGCAAAAGCAATGGGCAGACCACTTACCTCAACTTTGTTTGGCGCATTTACAGCTAAAGCATCAACATCAACCGGGACTGCCGTTGATCGTCCTGTGAAGAGTGCTGGACCAAATGACATTGCAATCATGCTCACCTACGCATCTAAAGTAATTATCGTTCCAGGATATGGACTTGCTGTTGCTCAAGCGCAACAAACACTTAGAGAACTAGTTGATTTACTGATTTCCAAAGGTGTAGAAGTTGAATATGCAATTCACCCAGTGGCAGGTCGTATGCCAGGTCATATGAACGTTCTTTTGGCAGAAGCTGATGTGCCATATGAACAATTGAAAGAAATGGATGAAATTAACTCAGAATTCTCCAATGCCAGTGTTGCAGTTGTAGTTGGAGCAAATGACGTAGTTAACCCTGCTGCAAGAACCGATAAAACTTCTCCAATATTTGGTATGCCAATTCTTAATGCAGATCAAGCAGAACAAGTTGTGTTCATGAAGAGATCTATGCGTCCAGGCTTTGCTGGAGTGGAAAATGAATTACTTTTCAACGATAAAACAACTTTGCTTTTTGGAGATGCTAAAGATTCATTATCCAAGGTAGTTGCCGCCGTTAAGACGATGTAGATGAAAGTTTTCTACAAAAATCGAATTTAATTATTATGGCTGAAGATAAATTAGTTGCCGTAAAAGTTGCAGATATTGGCAATCAACTTCCTAACCATGTTTCTCCCAGCCAACTTTCAAGTTTTGATAGATGCTCACTTGCATATTGGTTTTCCTCCGTTGCTGGCTGGAGAGAACCAGCAGGTTTGCCGCAAATTATCGGCACTTTAGTTCATGATGTTTTAGAAAACTTCCTAAAAATAAAAGCTGAAAATAGAACTAAAGAAGTTGCTTGGAACTTACTTCGAGATACTGGTGAGGAAGTAATTAGTAACAACAAATCTTGGCTTACCGAGGAGGATTTAGTCACACTGAAAGATAAAAGTGCTGAATCGTTGAAAGGTTATTTTGATCTCGAAGATCCCACCCAATTAGAAATAGACCAAGAAGACTTAGAAAGACCTGTGACAGCAATTTTTGAGTCTGTAAAACTTTATGGGCGACTTGATCGAATGACTAGAAATGGAATTGTTCGGATTACAGATTACAAAACGTCTAAAAGACCAGCTGCCCAATATTTGACTGACTCTTTAAGACAAGTGATGCTTTATGCAGCGGGTTTAAAAGAAAACGGATTAGAAGTTGGTGAAGTTGAATTAATTTATTTGCCAGGCAGAGATCGAGTAAGAAGACCAACTTATAAATCAGCCTTAGATAGAGCCGTCCAACATTTAGTCACAACCAGACGAAAAATGGATTCCTCATTAACCAAACAAATCTGGATGGCTAACCCTGGGAATCCTTGTAAATCTTGCGCATTCATAAAAGCTTGCCCAGCAAAAACTTCCAAAGCTCCAATTCCTGGAACCGATGAGTCAGAAAATTTATTACAAACCTTGAAACTTGAAAAAAGAGTTAGAACGAAAACAAGTGGTGCGACTGCTGGAATGGAAATGCTTCCTTTTGGAGATGAAGGCTAATGTCCACACAGATCCCTCAAGAATGGAAACCAGGTTTTCCTGTAATTAATTCAGGTTTTTTAAGAATCTCTGCATCACAAGTCGGAGCCGACGAAAACAGGGCCTGCAATGACTTCATTTCCCTTAAATCAAGGCCAGCTGCAAAAATTGGTGAAGGCTATATGCAACTTCGCTATTCTCCATTTGAAACTTTTCCATTAGGAATAGTTAGAGAAGCTCTACTTTCCACAATCAATAATGAGAAAGTAATTCATGAATTTGAAGATATTGATGAAATTGCTGAAAATGCAATCTTAAAAGCTATAAAGAATGCCCGGGGCAAAGTGGAGCAATCGCATAAATTATGGGCAATAGATGCATTAACTGGATATTTAAATTCCTGGGAGAAAGCACGCAAAGAAGATTTAGCCAACAACATTGACTTCACTGATTTAGAAATAATTCAAGCATTTGACGAAAATGAGGATTCAAATATTGAGTGGTTTGCCTGGGGCATTTATCTAACGTCTCGAGATGAAAAAATACGAGAATTCAGAGCATTAAAGTTTTCTAAAGCGGGTTTAACACCAATCAATCCAGTTAGGTTAGGAGTTATTGCTCGAATCCTTGCCGATGGCGTTCCCCACAGTGATCCGAGTTGGAGTTCACCTAGGGATCCAATTTATAAAGTTTTAAAACCGGCAGAAAAAATAAGAATCAGAGAAATTGCTTGTTTGGATTCAAGTCAAGCAGTTGTTTTAGACGCAAGTGTTACTGAAGCTAGAGAAATGTTTACTAAACAATCATTACCAATTGTGATTGAAAGAATTAAAGGTGGTACTCAAAAACCTGGCCCAAGTTGTCGTGGCTGTAGAGCAAACACAATGTGTTCTGCTTTGCCAATTCGTCCAGGACTTTTAGGTATCACAGCGTTTGCTCCTTGGCCTAAGGCTTACTCCCCTTCAAAATTTCACACTTACAGAAGATGTCCTAGGCAATATTTTTTGCAAGATGAACTTGGTTTAAAAACTAACCAAGAAAGTCAAAACTCTGCTCAGCAAAGAGGGTTACTTGTGCACGCATGGCTTGAACATGCACATAAAAGAGCGAAACGATGTTCAATTGAAGATTTACCAACAACTTCAACTTTAGGTGAAGTTGCAACAGCTCTTGGTTGGTCACAAGATGAAGCAAACATTGCTCTGCCATTTCTTTCTCAACACCAATTGACTTGTCCAATTACAAACACTTCGAAAGTCGCCACAGAAATAGCAATAGAAGCACTTGATACCGATGCCGATATTTCAGTTAGCACAAGGCCAGATCTTATTTATAAAAATGGCAACGATTTAGTGTGGCGAGAAATGAAAACTGTATCAAATATTAAAGATTTAGAAAATAACATTTACTTTAATATTTATCCACAATTACCACTTGCTATCAGATTAATGGTAGAAAATGCGATACCCAAAAATATTATTGAATCTTTAGGTGAATTTAAATATAAAAAAGTTGAATTAGAACTTATTTCTCCAGAAGAATGTAAAACTATTACCTGGGATTGTGATGATCAAAATGTGCAATTATCAGCTTGGTCACAATTAGCCGAACAAGTCGACAATTGGGCAAGTGACACACTTTTTGCACCTTCTGCCAATCCCCCTTGTAATTGGTGCAAAGTTAGTAAGTGGTGTGAGTTTGCAAACGCAGAACTAGTTAAAGCCGATATCGGTGGCTTACAAGTTGATCTAAAAACAGGTGAAATTATCGACAATGCTTCTATACCTTTAATTAGCAACGATGATCGTGTAGCAAAAGCATTAGGACTTGCTGCTTCACTTGCTGAGGTCAGTGAATCTGATGAAGAAATTCCTTTTTAGGCTTACCCCAAAAGATAAATTTTCCATGCTGAGTGATTGGATTTAAATATGACAAGTCAAGTGATGCTAGTTCCAGACTCAGTTGCAAATCCTAATAATGATGCAACTGCCAAATTATTGGCAAAAGTACCCACTGGAATATTAATTGGCGACAAATTCGTAGATGGTTCTAATCAACCATTCAATGTAACTGATCCTGCTAACGGTGAATTATTAACAAAAGTTGCAAATGCTGGAGTTTCAGATTTACAGAAAGCTTTAGATTTTGCAGTTGTGGCTCAAGAAAAATGGGCTAAAACAGCTCCAAGGGTTAGAGGTGAAGTTTTAAGAAAAACTTATGAATTGATGATCGCCCAAGCAGATGATTTGGCAATGCTGATGTCTTTAGAAAATGGAAAAACTTTAGTTGATGCAAAAGCAGAGGTTAATTATGCTGCAGAATTTTTTCGGTGGTTTTCTGAAGAGGCTGTAAGAATTGATGGCTCCATTAGAAATGCGCCAAGTGGAGCGAATCGCATTTTGACTTATAAACAACCAATTGGAATTGCATTTCTAATAACACCTTGGAATTTTCCTGCTGCTATGTACACCAGAAAAGTTGGAGCTGCTCTAGCTGCAGGTTGTGCAGCAATTTTGAAACCTGCATCTGAAACGCCCCTAACCGCCTTGGCAATCAGCAAAATCATGTTGGAAGCTGGAGTCCTTCCCGGGACAATTTCAGTTCTTCAAACAAATCAACCAGGACCTTTAACAGATGCTGCACTTGCAGATGAACGAATCGGAAAATTATCCTTCACAGGTTCTACTGGAATTGGAAAAATGTTATTAAAGAAAGCTGCAGAAAGAGTTTTAAATTGTTCTATGGAACTTGGTGGAAACGCACCATTTATTGTGTTAGATGATGCCGACATAGATTCCGCAATCGAAGGTGCCATGATTGCAAAAATGCGCAATGGTGGTCAGGCTTGCACAGCAGCAAACCGATTCTTTGTGCAAGAAAAGGTTCACGATGAATTTGTGTCTAAACTTGCCCAAAAAATGGGTGCATTAAAAGTTGGGCATGGAACTTCATCAGATACAAGTCTTGCTCCTCTAGTTAACCGAAAAGCAGTTGGATCAGTCGGCGAATTAGTAAATGACGCAATCAGTAAAGGTGCTACACAATTAGTTGGGGGAACTCCATCTCCTGGGCCTGGTTGTTACTTTCCTGCAACTGTTTTAGGAAATGTATCGGCTGATGCCAAAATAATTTCGGAGGAAGTTTTTGGTCCAGTTGCTGCCGTAGTTAAAGTTAAAGATGAAGCAGAAGCATTAATGATTTCAAATAAATCAGAATATGGTTTAGCTGGATACATCTATACCAAGAATTTATCCCGCGGCTTAAAAGTTAGTGAAGCTTTACAGGTTGGAATGATTGGCTTAAACCGCGGATTAGTCTCTGATCCCTCTGCCCCATTTGGCGGAGTAAAACAATCTGGATTAGGCCGCGAAGGTGGTTATGAAGGAATTGACGAGTATTTAGAAATTAAGTACGTAGCAACTAACGACTTTTAAGGTCTAACTACTGGCACCTCAGGTGTTGAAACATCGTAAGTTGACCCTGCCATTCTTCTTAAAACTTTTAATACAGCACTTTTTTCTTGCGCTTTATCAACATTGCCCCACAAAACTTTTCTACCATTTGTCATGATTAACCACATCGAACTTGGATTATCTGCATTTGTTGACGCGACTTCTGCTTTTAGCCAGTCTGGAAAACTTTGCCAAACAACATAACTTGATGCTCTAGAAGCATCATCTGGACCACTGATGAATGGGAAAGAAGTCTCTGCTGGAGCTGGTAAATATGCAATCCCTGTCTCGTCAACTAAATATTTAACACCTGCCACATCTGTTATTGCAACTGGTTTTCTTTCAGTAACTTCGATGACCAAAGTTGAAGGCCAGCCTCTTCTTACTTCTGCCCTACCAATTTGTGGAATGGATTTTAATCTGTCAACAACTGAGTTAGTTGGAATTCTTAAAAGTTGGGTGCTTAAGGAAACTTGCGCGGTATCAGAAATCAATTGAACAGGAACTTCCTGGGCTCCCCGTATATCTATTTTCTTTACAATTAATAGATTTGAATACCAGCCAATGTAAATAAGCGTTGTCGATATCGCGGCAATTAATACAATTCCAAAAAAGATTCGTCGCCGAATGTGTCTTTTAATCACGATTTATTGCGGGCCTCAAGAAGTGTTAAAACTTCAGGAGCTAATAATCCAATATCTCCGGCCCCTAAAGTCATGATGATGTCATTGGGTTTGGATCGATCAACTAATTGTTGTGCAACTTTTGACCAGGAAGGTTCAAAAACCACTTGTTCTTTTGGAAGGGGAACAAGGGAAGCCATCGTTTGACCACTGGCACCAGGTATTGCTTCCTCACCTGGAGCAAACACTTCTAAGACCACGACTTGATCAGCCAAACCAAGTGCTTCTCCAAATTCTTTGTTAAATAAAGCGGTTCGGTAATAATGATGAGCTTGAAAAGCAACAACTATTTTTCCACCATCTGCAACATCACGTGCTGCCTTTAAAGTTGCAGCTATTTCAGTTGGGTGATGCGCGTAATCGTCATAAACGCGTATCCCACTTGCACTTCCTTTAAATTCGAATCTTCTGCGTGTTCCAGAAAATTTTTCAATACCATTCTTTAATTTATTGAATTCTTTTCCAAGTCCCAAACCGACACTTAATGCTGCTGCAGCATTTAAGGCATTATGAAGTCCCAGAACTTTAAGTTCAATTCTTCCTAAGTTCTGACCTTCAAAATTAACATCAAAAGAGGGCCCTGGAAGCCCCAATTTTAATTTTGAAATGTGTAAATCACTTGCTGGATCCTTTCCGTATGCGATAACTTTTATTCCTAATGCTCTAGCCTTAGAAATTAAGTTTTTTCCACCCTCATCATCTGCGCAAATTACAGCAAAACCATTTCTATTCTTTGTTAATTTACAAAACTCAACAAATGCTTCTTCAATTTTGTCAAACGTTTTCCAATGATCTAAATGATCCGGTTCAACATTTGTGACCACTGCAACCTTTGGCGATAAGAATAAAAATGAACCATCAGACTCATCTGCTTCTACTACAAAATTGTTTCCTGTTCCCAAGTGAGCATTAGAACCTGTTTCTGATAATTCACTACCTATAGCAAAAGATGGATCTTCTCCACATGCCTGTAATGCCACAGTGACCATGGATGTGGTCGTGGTTTTTCCATGGGTACCTGAAACAGCAATAGTTTCAAATTGTCGCGTCAATGCACCAAGAGCATCTGCTCTACGCAAAATTTTTAAATTCTTTTCCCGAGCAGCAATTAATTCAGGGTTATTTTCCTTAATTGCTGTGGAATGAATAACAGTTTGACAATTGTTTAAATTTTCTGGGTCATGACCTACGAATACTTTTACACCTATTTTTCTAAGCGCTTCAAGTCTTCTTGATTCCTTGGCATCAGTTCCGCTAACTTCAACACCTTGTGCGACTAAAAGTCTGGCAATTCCCGACATCCCAGCTCCACCTAAACCAAGAATGTGAACTCTGCCTAAATCTGAAATTTCTTTACTCACTGTCATTTGGTGACTCTATTTTTGTGCACGAACTAAGGCTAACGCGGCTTGTGCCACTTTCTTGTCAGCATCGCGCAGTGCATGAGCACTTGCAGCTTGTGACATTTCCATTAATTTTGTGGGATTACCTAAAAGTTCTTTTATTTGCGTTTGTAAAACCGCACCAGAAAGATTTGAATCTGAAATAAGCACTCCCCCACCGTCTTTAATGAGTTGCGAAACGTTTTGAGTTTGTTCGCCATTTCCAACAGCAAACGGGACATAAATTGCTGGCATGCCCAGCACTGTTTGCTCAGCAATCGTCATAGCCCCGGCACGCGAAATTACTAAATCAGCAGCGGCGTAGGCATCTTCCATTTTTTCAATATATGAAACTGGGTGGTAAAAACTATATTTTTTAGTAGATTCATCCACACTATTCTTATTGCCAATTGAATGTAAAATTTGAATATTTAATTCGTCTAGTGATGCTAAACATTCAACAATTGATTTATTTATATTTTTAGATCCTTGAGATCCTCCGAAAACCAGAATTGTTTTTTTGTCTGGATCTAGCCCAAAATTTATTCGAGCTTGAATTCTTGAATTCTGTCTATTTAAACTAGAAATTTCTTTCCTAATTGGCATTCCAATTGTTTGCGCGCCTTTAATTGAATCGGGAAACATCTGGAAAATCTGCTTTGCGAATTTACTCCCAACCCTATTTGCAAGTCCTGCTTTCTTATTACCCTCATGAATAATTACCGGAATATTCAATTTTTTTGCTGCTAAGTAAACGGGCAAAGAAACATAGGCACCAAAACCGATAATGCAATCTACTTTTCTTTCAATCAATAATTTTTGTGAAATATTTCTAGCTGACCATAATCTAAATGGAAGACTAAATGTGCTCAAGCTAATTTTTCTTGGTAGCGGAGTTGCAGGAATTAGGGCTAATTCAAGTCCTCTTTGAGGAACAATGTTTTTCTCAAGACCTTTGCCAGTGCCAATTATAAAAACTTCAGCATTATTATCTAATTCTTTTATTGCTTTTGCGCAAGCAATGGCAGGTTCAATATGGCCGGCGGTTCCTCCAGCAGCTAATGCAATTACGCTCATTTAATTGCTCTTAAAGATTTCTTCTTTTTTAGTTCTGCCTTAACGCTTGGTTCAGCCCTCAATACAGACATCAGAACTCCAATTGCACTCATCGTAAAAACTAACGAAGAACCTCCATAAGAAACTAAAGGTAAAGGAACTCCAGTAACGGGCAACAATCCCAAAACTGCTCCAACATTAATAATCGATTGCACAACAATCCAAGACATTACAGCTGTGGCAATTAACTTAGTAAACAAATCGTTGGTTTTTCTTGCCAACGTTAGTGCCACGTAAGCAATTGTGCCGATAAGAATCAATACGATCACAGTTCCGATTAATCCCAACTCTTCTCCAACAACCGCAAAAATAAAATCTGTATGGGCAGCTGGTAACCAACCCCATTTTTCTTTACTTGCCCCTAAACCGATTCCAGTCCAACCTCCAGAAGCAAGAGCATATTTTCCATGAGTAACTTGCCATCCTGCATCTTGATTTTCTGCAGTTGGATTTATCCAAGATAAAAATCTTTGAACTCGATAACCCTCTTGAATTGAAAGAATTAGAATTCCTAGTAGTCCAGCTAAAGCAGACCAGGTGAATAGTTTTATTGGTGCTCCAACTGCGAAGAATAATGAAAGTAAAATTGGACCAATAATTAAAGCTGTTCCTAAATCACCTTCCATAATTACTAATATTGCAATGATTGCACCAACTGGAAAAACGGGAATTAAGAGATTTTGCCAAGTTGTGATTTTTGATCTTATTTGCTTACTTAAAACTACAGAGCCCCAAACAATTAAAGTTAATTTGGCGATTTCACTTGGTTGTAATCTAAATGGTCCCCATAGACTTATCCAGTTTCTTTGGCCCGCAACAGATATTCCAATTCCTGGAATTAAAACCAATACGAGTAGCAAAATAGATAGCCATAACGCTGCTTTGGCCCACTTAAAAAAGAAAACCTTCGGTAGAAGTGAAATTGCCAACATCATAACTACGCCAATTCCTGCAAACATAAGTTGACGCAAGAAAATGATGTATTGATTATTGAATTGTTTATAGGAAACTGTTGTTGATGCTGACAAAATCATCACGATGCCGATAAAAAGCAGTCCAAAAGTTGCGATTAATAGCGCGTAGTAGAGTTTTGCTGAAATTCTTACAGAAGATCCGGTGTCGCTTTTTGTTGGATTTTGGGTAACCATTATTTGTTTCCTTGCGTTCTAGTAACTGCTTGACTAAAGGCATTGCCGCGGTCTTTGTAGTCCTTAAACATGTCCCATGATGCACATCCTGGAGCAAGTAGCACGGTATCTCCAGTTTTTGCAAATTGAATTGCTGCTAGCACAACTTCAACCATGGCCTCTTCATCAGTTCTTTCAATTACTTTGTAAGGAATATTTGGAGCCACTTTCTTTAATGCATTGGCAATCAATTCTTTGTCTTCTCCTAACAACACTGCTGCCTTCATATTTTTACTGTTTTGTTCAATCAACTCTGTAAAATCTTGACCTTTTGCTTGACCCCCAGCAATCCAGATGACATTGTCATAGGCCTTCAATGACATTTGGGCAGCATGACAATTGGTTGCTTTTGAATCATCAATGAATTTAATACCGTTAAATTCGCCAACTAATGAAATTCGATGTGGTGCTGGAACAAAACTTCTTAGCCCATCTCGCACATGAGCTGCTTCCACACCATAAGAACGTGCCAGTGCAGCTGCCGCTAAAGCATTTGCAACATTGTGAGGTGCATTAGGTTGAATATCTGAAACAGAACATAACTCTTGGGCGTGAGTTTTTCTCTCTTCCACGAATGCGCGATCTACAAGAAAATCTTCAACTACTCCTAGCATCGATAAACCCGGAACTCCTAAGGTAAATCCAATAGCCCTTGCCCCTTCGATTACATCTGCGTCTTCAACCATCTTCTCGGTAGCTTGATCCTGAACGTTATAAATTGCTGCTTTTTGAACACGGTTATAAATCCTGGCTTTAGTTTTTGAATAATTTTCAAAACCACCAAAGAAATCCAGATGATCCTGTGCCAGATTTAAAACGGCTGCAGAGTGTGGTGACATGGACTTAACAAAAGATAATTGAGGTGCACCGACCTCAATTGCTAAAACATCTGCAGGAATTGGATCCATAACTGCGCTTACTAATGAATCACCAATATTTCCAACAGCTGGTGCTCTAAATCCAGCAGCGGTTAAAATTGAAGACAACATCATCGTTGCGGTGGTTTTACCATTCGTACCTGTTATGCATAACCATGGCGCTGGAAAATCAAGTGGTCTTAATCTCCAAGCTAATTCAAATTCGCCCCATATTTCAATATTCTTTTTTTGTGCTTCATCAATTATTTGCGCATTTGGTCTAACACCAGGGGAAACAACTAAAAGATTTGTGTTTGCAGGAATTTCACCTTTGTAATCAAGAAAAATAGTTGCACCTAGGATTTCTAGAACTGTGCCATGTTCTTTTTGAGTATTTCCATTACCGTTATCAATAACGGTTACATTTGCTCCAACTTCAATTAATGCGTCAGCTGCAGCAAATCCTGCTACGCCCAAACCAACAACGCATGCGTTGAATTTCGTCCAATCACTTTGTCTGTTGTGTCTTGACCAATCGATCATGCCCTAACCCAACTTGCATAAAACAAGGCCAGACCGCCTGCAACTAATGCACCATGAATAACCCAGAAACGAACAACTATTTGAATTTCGGGCCAACCCATCATTTCGAAATGATGATGCAGTGGAGCCATTTTAAATATTCTTTTGCCAGTTAATTTAAATGAACCAACTTGTAAAATCACAGAAATTGTTACCAAAACAAACAAACCAGCCAGAAACGCCATTAAGAGTTGAGTTCTTGTCATGATTGCTAAACCTGCGATTGCTCCACCAATAGCCAGTGAACCTGTGTCACCCATAAAAATTTGGGCAGGAGAAGTGTTCCACCATAAAAATCCAATGCAAGCACCGGCGACTGCAGCAGCAAAAACTGCTAAATCAAGAGGATCTCTTACTTCGTAACAAGTTGCATTTCGTTCAAAGGAACAATTTTGATTAAATTCAAAAACTCCAATAAGAATGTAGGCACCAAGTGTAAGGACAGCTGCGCCTGCAGCTAAACCATCTAATCCATCTGTCAAATTAACAGCGTTTGTGGCCGCTGTTACGAGAAACCAAACTAAAAGAACAAATAAAATAGAAGGCAAAACTAGATTTGTATCTCTTACAAATGACACCGCTGCGGAACCAGGTGTTCTTCCTAATTCATCGGGATAATTAATAGAGGCAAAACCAAAAATAAAAGCTACAACAGCTTGGCCAAGTAGTTTTGTTCTTGCTCTAATTCCTCGGCTATTTTGTTTATATATTTTTAAATAATCATCAGCAAAACCCACAATTGCTAACCCAAACATTAAACCTAAAGCCATAAGTGCTGAAAGTGTTGGTGGTCTCCACAAAATTAAATGTGCCATGGCATAACCAACAACTGCCCCACCCAGGATTGCCAGTCCTCCCATTGACGGTGTTCCAACTTTTGCTTGATGTTCTGGATAATTAATATTTCCGTCTGAAACTCTTATGGCTTGGGAACGTCCTCTTCTTCGAAGAAATTTAATTAGTAATGGTGTTGCAAAAAGAGAGAAGACCATGGAAGAAACGCCAGCAATGATGATCAGCCTCACGGACCGACCTCCTGATTATTGGCGTTAGTTAAATTCTCGCTGAAATCCGACACAATTGCATTTGCGACTCGCTCCAGGCCAACAGATCGAGATGCCTTTACCAACACCACGTCGTTTGTTTGGATGATTTCCTTGGCCTTTGTGATGCCACTTTCAACATTTTCAACGTAATTCAATAAACCTTTATATGAATTATTTGACAGGTAATCAAAAACTATTTTTGCACCTTCTCCAATTACTAAAGTATTTTTTATTTCAAGTTTTTGAATAAGCGCAGCGATTTCTTCGTGTTTTTGTTTTGAAAGGCTTCCTAGTTCTTTCATTTCTCCCAAAATTGCGACAGTGTTTCTTTTTCCACCAATTTGTTTTAGTGTTTTTATTGCTGAAGCCATCGATTCTGGGTTGGCATTGTAAGCATCATTAATAACTAAAATATTATTTTTGCTAGTTTCTAATTGCATGCGCCATTTACTTTTTGGAGTAGAGCCAGATAGGGTTTTAGCAACTTTTTCTATATCGAGCCCCTTTGTAAGAAATGCTGCTGCGGCAGCCAAAGCATTTGAAACTTGATGAGACCCAATAATTTTTAAATCAACATGACTAGATTTACCCATGTACTCTAAATCAAAACTTGCTTGAGCATTTTCGTTGATAGTTATATTTTTTGCACAAATATCTGCACCGTTGAGTCCAAAGCTAGTTATTTGAGCTTTAGTTTTTTGCAGCGAAAAAGTAGCATCTTCTTTGTTCAATATTGCTACGTCATTTTCTGTTAAACATTCAATTATCTCTCTTTTGGTTTCTAATATTTTTTCGACAGATGTAAATATTCCTGCGTGAGCAGTACCGATATTAAGAAGTATTGAGGTATCTGGTTTGGCAATTTGACATAGATGTTTGATATTTCCTGCTCTTCTAGCTCCCATTTCCAAAATTAAAACTTTAGTTTCCTCATTGCATTCCAGCACAGTTTGAGGAAGTCCAATTTCATTATTGAAACTTCCCACTGGAAAAACCGTTGGTCCAATTAGATTTCCAAGATCTGACAGTAAATCTTTTGTTGTGGTTTTGCCTGACGATCCGGTTACCGCAACTTTCCAAATATTAGGCAGTTTTGATAATAGATAGCTAGCAAGTTTTCCTAAAGCAATGACCGTTGGTTGATCCACATCTTTTGAACCTGAATTACCCTCAGTCACAACTAAACTAGGTAACCCTGGGATTACTTTTGAGCTGACTACTGCAACCGCGCCTGAATCAATTGCCTGCCTACAAAAATCATGACCATCTAAATTTTCTCCATTAATGGCAATAAAAAGATCCCCTTTACTTACTTTTCGAGAGTCGATGACGACTTTTCCTGTAACTTTTAAATCACCGTCTACATTTTTAATCTCTCCTGAAATAGCGTTAGAGATTTCTTTGAGTGTCATCGTGATCATGTCTATTTACCAAATTTTTCTTTTAAAGCTTTACTTAAATGTTTGGCATCATCGAAATCAATTATTTTTCCTGCTATTTCTTGAGTAGTTTCATGACCTTTACCAAGAATGGCAATTGTGTCATCTGGTGAAGAAAGTTTCACAGCTTCTTCAATGGCTTGTTCTCTACTACCAATTTCTTTGGTTTTTATTTTGTTTTTAATTCCACTCAATACTGCTCTTCTAATTTCTGCAGGGTTTTCATTGCGAGGATTATCGTCAGTAATTATTAGGGTATCTGCATATTTTTCACCTGCAGAACCCATAAATGGTCTCTTCTCAGAATCTCTGTTTCCACCAGCTCCAAGAACAACGATTAAGTTGCCATTAGTTTGTTTTCGCAGTGCTCCCAAAACATTCTCAATAGCTTCGGGGGTGTGGGCATAATCAATAATTCCTAACGCAGCTCCTGGCATAACTACGGGTTGCATTCTTCCTGGAATTTGAGTATCTTTTATGCCATTTATGAATTCCTTTATTTCTATTCCAGTTTGATCTGCCATAGCAATTACTAGTGCCGCGTTGAATGCATTGAAAGCACCAGCAAAACTCAGAGTAACTTTATAAGGCTTTTTTCTAGGATCAATTAATTCAAAGTAAACATGTCCAAGAGCTGCGGTGATGTCGCTGACTCGCCAGTCGTTGTGGACATCACCGCCCAGTGTTGCAAAAGGAATTTGGATTTTTTGTGTCAGTTTTTTACCCCAAGAATCTAAATCTGTAATCACGGCATTAGAGGTGAAATATTCTGTGAATAATTTAGCTTTTGCTTCAAAATAACTTTCCATATTTTTATGAAAATCTAAATGATCTTGGCTTAAATTTGTAAAACCTGTTGAAGCAAATTTTGTGCCATCAATTCTTTCTAAATCAAGGGAATGTGAAGATACTTCCATCGAAATAGCTTTAGATCCTTTTTCTAAGGCTAGTGCAAATAATGCTTGTAATTCTGGAGCTTCAGGAGTAGTTCTGGCACTTGGAAGATTAGTTCCTGCAATAGAAATTCCAGCTGTACCTAACAAAGAAGTTGGGATGCCACATTTTTCTAAACCAGCACGCATTAACCAAGCTGAAGTAGTTTTTCCATTCGTTCCTGTAATTCCATAAATTTTTAATGATTCAGAAGGATTTCCAAACACAAAAGAGGAAATCTCGCCTAACTTATGGCGAGGATTTTCCATTTTTAGAACAATTAATTCCTCATCTTTTATTAAATTCTCACCTTGTGAATCAGTTAGAACAGCTACAGCCCCATTTGCTTTGGCTTCATTAACAAAATTTGCTCCATGAGTTTTTTCTCCAGTTAAAGCAACAAATAGATCTCCTGGCTCAACGCTTTTAGTGTCATGGGTAATTCCTGTAATTTTTAGATCTGAAAAATTTGCTGGTAAATTAAATTTTCGAGCAAGTTCACCTAACGACACAGGTTTTACGCTGGGGCGGGCAAACTTCATTTAAATCACCACTCCACTGGATAGCCGGTTGGCTTTCCATTAGAAGGAGGAATATTTAGTTGTTGTAATGAATATTGTGCAACTTCCTTGAACACAGGCCCTGCAAGTAATCCTCCATATCGACCATTACGTGGGTGATGAATAGCAACGGCAACAACAATCTCAGGATCTTCAGCAGGTGCCATGCCAATAAATGAGGCGATTACATCTCGGGAATAACACTTGCAATTTGGATCCACAACTTGAGCAGTTCCAGTTTTTCCAGCAACTCGATAACCTGGAATTCCTGCTAAAGGAGCTGTTCCTTCATCTGAAACAACAGTTTCCATCATCTCTCTTAATGTTTTAGCTGCAGATTCAGAAATTACTTCAACTTTTTCAGGTTCTGGTGCTGCTTGATATTGACCATTTGGCATTACGTAGCCTTCAATAAGCGATGGATTTATTCTGACGCCATCATTTGCAATCGTTGCGTACATGCTGGCAATTTGAACTGCGGTAACCATGTAACCCTGACCAAAAGCAAAAGTTGGAAAACTTGTGCCAGACCAATTTTCTATTTTCGGTAGACGACCTTTTGATTCACCAGGAAATTGCATCCCCGTTGACTGTCCTACTCCAAATTTTGTTAAATAACTATTGAATTTTTCTGCCCCCATTAATTCAGCAGCTTGAATTGTTCCGATGTTACTAGATTTAGCTAAAACTCCAGTCATAGTTAATTTCAATGTTGGATGAGGTTCATGATCGTGGAAAGTTTTACCATTTCTTTTTAAAACAGGTGGAATTGTAAATGCAGTTGTGGGACTTGCTAATCCTTCATTTAACAATCCGGCCATCGTGATTACTTTTGCAGTTGAACCAGGTTCGTAAGCATCAACTAAAGCGTGATTAACGGTTACTCCATCAGCGGCTTCGCCTGGTTTATTCGCATCAAATGTTGGATAAGTTGCTAACGCTAAGATCTTTCCTGTTTTAGGAGAAATTGCAACAAGTGTTCCACTATCTGCTTGTGCATGTTCAACTCGAGCAGCAAGTGATTGTTCTGCAACAAATTGCAAATCTCTATCGATTGTTAATCTAATTCCCATTCCTGGAACAGGTTTCTTTTCTGACGCAATACCTGATGGCAGCGGTCTTCCTCCTGCACTTATTTCTACAGTGACTTCACCTTGGGAACCTGCTAATTCATTTTCAAATCCATATTCCAATCCAGCTAAACCTTTATCTTCACCACCAATAAAACCAATGGTGCTAGAAGCCAATGTGTTTGACGGGTAAATTCTTTTCGTGGTTTTTTCACTAAAAATTCCTGGTAATTTTAGTTCTTTTATTTTGGTCCATTGTTCTGGAGTTATTTTTTTTAACACGTAATTGAATTTTCTATCTCCTGAAAGCTCAGGAATTATGGTTGCAACATCGGCACCTGTAATTGCGGCAATTGCGTTTGCGGTTCCAACAGGATCTATCACCATTGTTTGATCTACTGTTATGTCTCTTGCATCAACTGTGATTGCTAATGGAGCCCCTTTTCTATCGGTGATTTCTCCGCGTTGGGCAGGCAAAATTAGAGTTCTTGTTCTATTTTCAGCGGCAGTTGCGGCAAGTTGTGGTGCATCCAGTGCTTGCAGTTGAAAAAGTCTAATTCCAAAAATTGAAAGAGTAATAAAGCAAAAAGCGAGCGCTCCGCGCATTCTGCGTGGACCAGTTTTTAATTTGATGACTTCATTTGGATTCATGGTGTACTCACTGGTGTTACAACATTTGGATCCGGCTCATTCAATATTGGATCAACACCTGCACCCATTAAGCGACCATCTCTTAAGTCAATGAAGGCTGAACCTTGACTTGGAATCATTCCAATCTCAATTGCTTTGTTTTTAAGCACTTCAGGAGATTCCATGCGTGAGACATTTTGGGCCAGCATTTCATGCTCGTCAGCCAAAGCGATTGATTGATTTTGTAATTCTTGGATTTCAAATTGACCTTGGGACAATAAAGTATTTACAAACAATCCGCCAAGCATCCCCAGTAAAACTATTCCAGAAATAATTAATCCAAAACCAACTGCAGCAATCTGCTTTGGAGTTACTTGCGGTGTGCTTAACGATATTGGTGCAACGCTCATGCTGCCACCGCCACTCTTTGAGCAACTCTTAAACGAACAGAAGTCGAGCGCGGATTTGCAGCAATTTCTTCATCGCATGCTTGTTCTGCTTTTCTAGTGACTAATTCAAAAGGTGCAATATTTTTTGAAAGTAATACCGGCAATCCTGGTAAGGCATCAATTATCGAAGATTGCTCTTTAAAAGCATTTTTAACAATTCGATCTTCTAGAGAGTGATATGACAAAACTAAAATTCTTCCACCCACAACAAGAGCTGCCATGGCTTGAGGTATCGCTTTTTCTAAAATCTGTAATTCGTTATTAACTGCGATTCTTAAAGCTTGGAAAGTTCTTTTTGCTGGATTTCCTCCTGTACGCCTTGCTGGTGCCGGAATTACATCTTTTATTAATTCAACTAATTCAAAAGTTGATTTCCAAGGTTTATTAATTCTTCTTTTTACGATTTCTTGAGCGATTCTTTTTGCAAATTTTTCTTCACCATAAGTGCTTAAAATATACGCTAATTCTTTAACATCATAATTATTCAAAATGTCTGCTGCACTCAAGGAATCTTGATCATTCATTCTCATATCAAGTGGTGCATCTTGTGCATAAGAAAATCCACGATTTGCTTCATCAAGTTGAATTGAAGAAACTCCTAGATCTAGCAAAACTCCATTAACTTTTCGTCCTGCTAAGATTTTTTCAATTTGGTCAAAAGTTTCATTTACAAATTCAACACGACTAGCAAGATTTCCAAGTCTAAGTTTTGCTCGTTCAATCGCAATTGGGTCTCTATCGATACCTATTATTTTTAGATTTGGAAATTCTTTTAAGAGAGATTCTGTGTGACCAGCTAAACCAAGGGTTCCATCAATTAATAATGGATTTGAAACATTAAGTGCAGGTGCAAACATTTCAAGAACACGATCACGCATAACAGGTATGTGTTGTTCTTGCAAAGACTTTTCAGTCATTTACTGTTTCCCCTTCCCCTTACTTTTCGGCTTTGCGTTTCACCGAGGTCCCCCTCTGCAAACATTGCTTCCGGCTTCGGGGAAGAAAGTCGGCGGACAATAATTTGCAGAGAGAGGCCTCAAGCGAAACGAAAATAATTCGTTTAGCTATTTAGCTTCTAAAAGATTCCTGGCACCACCTCTTCTGCTGTGGAAGCAAATTTTGGTTCAGCAACAGACAAATATGTTTGCCATGCTTTTGGATCCCAAATTTCAACTGTGGTGTCAGCGCCAACCACGATTACATCTCGATCAAGTCCTGCATATTCTCTTAATGGAGTAGGTAAAGTAATGCGACCTTGTTTATCAATTTGGTCATCAAATGCTGAAGAAAAGAAAACTCTTAAGTAACTTCTAACTCGCGCATCATTTCTCGAAGCTTCACGTAAACGTTGCGCATAAATCTGAAATTCACTGGCTGGCCACATCACAACGGAAAGGTCTTGGCCTTTTGTTAAAACCACATCGTTGGAGAATCCTTCGCGGAATTTGGCGGGAAGCACTAGACGACCTTTGTCGTCTAAACGAGGGGCATGAGTGCCCAGAAACATGAGGCCTCCCCTTTGTCTAGATCCCCTAGCCCTCGATCAGCCTCTGGCCGAGTGGCTCAAACACCTAAAAAAGGCGTTTCGTCCACCTTACTCCATTTTCCTCCAAAATCAACCCCCTACCCCCATATTTTTCAATTTTTCTCCCACTAACCCCCACAGGGTTGATGCCTATTCCCCACCCTCGAGGAGCACTTCTGACACCTAGGATGAAGCGATGGCTACAGCTCGCAATCAAATCGCTCAGCGCAATGCTGGTTACGCGCTTCATGTTTTTACTGCCAGTGGTGCAGTTTTTGGAATGCTTGCCTTGCAAGCAATCATTGATGGTCGAGTTAGAGATTCTTTAATTTGGTTAATTGTGTGCCAAATTCTTGACGGAATTGATGGACCCATTGCAAGAAAATTAGACGTAGTGATTCATGCTCCATGGTTAAGTGGAGTTGTTCTAGATGAGATCGTTGATTATTTCACTTATGTAATTATTCCGGTGATGTTTTTGTTAAACACAAACATGATGCCTGAACAATATGAAACTTTTGTTGCGGGAGCAATCCTTTTAACATGCGCTATTTGGTGGGCAAGAACAGATCATAAAACTGATGATTCGTGGTTTGTTGGTTTTCCCTGCATGTGGAATTTAGTAGTTATAAGTTTCTTACTTCTAAAAACTCCACCTACTTGGGTAGTTGTAATTTCTTTAATTCTTTGCGTTTTGCAATTAACAAATATTAAATTTCCTCATCCAGTAAGAGTTACAGTATTAAGACCTATTTCAATTACTATTTCGATAGTTTATCTTTTGGCAATAACCGTCATGTCATTAAATTATTCAGAGCCTTTAGAGTCACCATCAATATTTACTAAAGTGCTTGTTTTAAGTTTGCCTGTATATACAGCAATTTTAGCTATTTGGAAAACATGGTTTGCCTCGAAGAAAACTGTTAGAACAAAGAAAAAAACTACCTCTCGTAAATAATTAGTGTGAAAAAATTAAGTAGAACACTTGCTTACGTTTTTATTTCCATCACAATCTTTTTTATGATTTTGTTTAATTTAATTGGCTCAAAAGTTGATCAAAATGGTTTGTTACAAGAACCTTTTTACTTGATTCCGTTAAGCTATACAACTTTTACACTAGGGATTATTTTTGCGATAATTTCTGTTCTAAAAAAGCAGAAAAACTAGATTCCACCATCGCGACGTTGTTGCCAGCGTTCTTCAAGTCTTGACATCAATTTAGAATTTTTGGTTCGATTGCGTACTTTGGTAGGAGTTGGAGTTGCGGCAGCTACAGGTTCTTGAAGTCCGCGAGCAATAAAAACAAAACCAGTTAAAACCAAAAGGAACCCGGGTATTCCCACAATCACTGTTTTTGAAACAACAGAACCAAAAACAAGTGCCAAACCTGAAACAAGAGCAAGTAAACCAAAAATCACATGACGGCGTTCCCCGGGAGCAATGGTTAAACCAGAGCGGCGAAGCGTGGAGGCAAACTTTGGATCTTCGGCATAAAGAGCTTTTTCCATTTGCTCAAGAAGCTTTTGTTCGCGATCTGAAAGCGCCACTGTTCTTTGTTCCCCACTCGTATATGAAGAGTATTTCCTACTTTTAAGAATACGACTTTTAAACTTTCTAGCCACATTTGAGTGCGGTCTTAATCGATGAGTCGTGCCGGCTTTATGGCGTCATCGCCGAATCGGGCACTGGCTTTATCGCTAGCCTTATCGATTTCACGCCATCCCTTCTCGTTTTCCCCCAGCAGTAGCTGTCGGGAGGCTGTTTGGGCTTGCTCAAGTTTTTCGACTCTTACTCCCACCAACCGGACTCGAACGCGGTCCAGTTTTAGATTCTCAAAAAGTGTTTTAGTGATCGCATAGATATCTTTTGCAACATCGGTTGGATCCGAAATGGTTTTTGAACGAGAAATGGTGGAAAAGTTAGCAAATCTCACTTTCAACACAATGGTTCGTCCCACAAGTTCTGCAGCTCTTAACCGGGCGGCAACTTTTTCACTTAGTCTTAGAATTTCTCTTAAAATATCTTCTGCTTCATCTAAATCCTTAGAAAAAGTTTCTTCGTTGCCAATACTTTTTTCAGGTTCATAAGGTTCAACATTTCTTTCATCTCGTCCCCAAGATAATTCATGTAAATGTTCAGCTAGGCCCTCTCCTAAAGCTCTGCTTAAAGTTTTTAGTGGCAAATTAGCAATATCGGCAACTTTATATAAACCTAAACGAGCTAAAACTTCTTCTGTTTTTCCTCCCACTCCCCAAAGTGCTCCAACTGGTAGTGGGTGTAAAAACCTAATTACTTCATCAGGTGAAACCACTAATAATCCATCAGGTTTAGCTCTAGTAGAAGCTAATTTGGCAATAAATTTTGTGGGAGCAATTCCAACCGAGCAAGTAATGTTTTCTTGAGCAAATACTTTGTCTCTTAGTTTTTGCCCTATTTCAGTAGGTGTGCCTAAAAGTTTTCTGGATCCTGAGACATCTAAGAATGCCTCATCGACACTTAATGGTTCAACTAAAGGAGTCATCGAATAATAAATATCTTGTAAACGATTTGATACTTCTTCATATTTTTCATGACTTGGTTCAATTACTGTTGCTCCAGGGCATTTTCTTAATGCTTCAGTCATAGACATTGCCGCATGCACTCCAAATTTGCGAGCTTCATATGTTGCAGAAGTAACAACTCCTCTACCTCCGCTATGGCCAACAATTACGGGAGTTCCTCTTAATTCAGGTCGATCTTTTAATTCCACTGAAGCGAAAAATGCATCCATATCAACATGCAAAATATTTGAATTTGAATCATCACCTGTTAGTTCAATATGGGGAAGTTTTAAAATTTGGCGATGCGTCATAGTTCAATCATCTCGCTTTTGTTAGTTATCAAAGTTCTTCTCCCCACAGACATGCCGCCTGCTTTTGCCCGGTAAGAATTTGGCTTGGCGCCAGGACTTAATTCAATTACTTTTTTAACTTCATTAATTCCTTTTTGTTGAAAAATTGTAAACATTTCACCTAGGTCCCAACAACCAGTTGCTCTTACCGAAACTCCCCTAGGCCCAGTTCTTCTTAAAATCCCTCGTACTAAAAGTAGAACTGAGTTATAAACAGTCGAGGCGTAATAACTTTGCATATCTTCAAAAAAAGCGGCATCACTTGGCCCAGTGGGATCATCAATAGTTAGAAAAATAACTCTTTTGCCGCTTCGAACCGGTGGAGTTTGGGTAGTAACTTTTACTCCAGCTACTAATACTTCTTTTCCTCCCGTTAAAGAAACTAATGATTTAGCAGGAGTTACTCCTAAAGCTTTAAAAAATGGGATATAGGAATTAACTAAATGACTACTGGCATCAAGTCCTAATACTTGCAATTCGTTAATAATATTTTCACTCTTTGTAAAATCTGGTAAACCTGAAGAAATATTTTCTGGTGTAGTGGAAACATCTAAAATCATTTGATTACTAATTACTCCTAAGTTATGTTCTAAATCAGATAACTGCAGCAATAAATCTCTTCTATTTAATTGACTTGGTAGTAAGGAATCAAATCCGCCAGCCAAAATAATGTTTTCCGTAACATCTTTAGAAACTTGCGCTCTCTGCCAAAAATCAGCTAGTGAAGTAAAGGGTCTGTTTTCTACAATTCTTTCCATCTCCGCACTACTAATTGATCTCACATCTTGTAGGGATAGTCGGATACCGTATCTATCTTCATTTTTTTCTACTCGGTAACACTGATCTGATTTGTTAACATCAAGACCAAGTAAGGCAATACCAAAGTTTTTAGCATCATTTGCAATTAATCTTTTGGGATACATTCCTGGATCATGAGTTAATACTCCAGCTAAAAAGGCTGCCGTGTGATGGGTTTTTAGCCAAGCTGATTGATAAGTAGGAAGTGCAAAGGCACCAGCGTGTGCTTTACAAAAACCAAAGGATGCAAAAGCTTTGAGTATTTCCCAAATATGTTTAATTAATTCATGAGAATATTTCAATTTTTGCGCAGATTTAATGAACCATTCTTCAACTTCAAGTTGACCTTCAAAAGATCCCATAGCGCGACGCTTTTCATCTCCCAGCGCTAAAGAACAACCAGTCATGACACTTATCAGTTTTATGACTTGTTCATGGAAAACCACCACTCCACTTGTTTCTTGCACAATAGGATCAATTTTTTCGTGTAATACAGGAAGAGCTTTTCTGCCTTGTCTTACTTCTAGAAAAGGTGTGATCATGTCAGATTTAACTGGACCTGGCCTAAATAAAGAAATATCAATTATTAGATCATTAAAGTTTTGTGGACCAAATTTGCCAATTAGTTCTCTTTGCCCGGGAGACTCTATTTGAAAGCAACCTAGTGTTTTAGTTGATTGAATTAGCTTATAAGTCTTTTCATCTGCTAAAGAGATTTCATCAAGGTTAATGTCTATTTTGTCTACTCGTTTTATTTCTTGCAAACTATAAGCCATGGCAGATTGCATTCTTATCCCTAAAACATCAAGCTTAAGAAAACCCATTAATTCCACATCATCTTTATCAAATTGGCTCATAGGAAACTTTGCTCCACTTGATTCAACTGGAGTTCGATCCAAAAGTGTTTTATCCGACAAAATAACTCCACAAGGATGCATTGCTAAATGTCTTGGTAAACCATCTAGTTTTTCAACTAAGTCAAGATATAAATCAAGGTTTCCTTCACTCATTAAACGAGTAAAAGATGATTTTTTTAACTCTGGTAATTGGCTTAAAACTTCCCTAGCTCTTCTAGCGCTTACTCGTGGAAATGTTTTAGCAAAAGCATCAATTTCTCCTGGAGGTAAACCAAGTGCTGCACCAACATCTCTAACCGCATGTCTTACTCGATAAGTTTCGCGCATTGAAATGCAAACCACACGGTCTTTACCAAATCTTTCATAAATTGCATCATAAATATCTAATCTTCGGTCTGATTCCACATCAATATCAATATCTGGCAATGCAGTTCTTAAAGGAGATAAAAATCTTTCCATTATTAGTCCGTATTTAACTGGATCAAGACCTGATATTCCTAAAGTGAAATTAACTAGACTTCCAGCTCCAGATCCTCTAGCTGCAACTCGAATTCCCATTTGTTTAGTTAAATCAACAACTTCACCTACAGTTAAGAAATATCCAGCAAACCCTAATTGCCTAATAACATCTAATTCTTGACTTAATCTTTCCTGATATTCAAGTTTGTATCCAAGCCCTAATTTTGTTAAACCAGATTGACATTTGTCTACTAATACTTTCATAGGTTCTAAACTATTTTTTCCTAAAATAACATCAGTTTCAGGAACGCTTACAGAACCAATTCCAATATCTTTAACAGGATCTAAGCTACATTCTTCTGCAATTTGCTCGGTAAATTTTAATAACAACAAAGCAGTTTCAGGACTACTTAAATGTTTTCCAATATTGTAAGCAACCTGTGACATATCGGCACTAGATTTTAAATAAGCAGATCCCCTAAAGCCTTTTACTTGTTCAAATCTCATTTGTTTTTTTGTTTCAACTGAATCAAGTAATTCAGCCATAATTGCATCTTCGGGGTTAAGGTATCTGACAGCATTTGTTAGAACTGCTCTTAAACGATTATCTTTAGCAAAAGTTGCCATTTTACTAGCTGTGCTTAGTGAGTATTTAGGATCAGTTACTTTATGAGAATTTGGATGAGCAGTTACTTCAATTACTACATCATTTCTATCAACATGACTTAACCAGTTTTGTAAGAAACTATTTGCTAAATCAATTCTGTTTCGTATTACACTTTGCCCAATTTCAGAATTAATTCCCAGTATTGCTACTAGATTTCCTTGCTGCATCTTTTCCCACAACAAAGACACATCTAAAACAGGTTTACCTCGCTCTTTTTGGTGAGCGCTGCTTACTAATCGACATAAATCTCTCCAACCATTTTTCCCGCGAGCAAGCACCAAGACTCTTGATTTACCTAAATTGAAATTAACTCCAACAATTGGGGCTATGCCATTGATCATGCAGTTGTGGACAAAATTAATTGCCCCCGACATAGTGTCTTGATCGGTTAGTGCAAGTTTGAAAAAGTTATGAAATGAAGCTTTCGCAACTATTTTTTCAGGCACGGCTGTGCCATAGCGAAGTGAATAGGCAGAAGAAACATTTAAGTGCGTAAAACTTTGTTGCAAAATAGACTTATCCTCTTTTTAAATTAAGTCGGAGGAAGACGACTTTTACTTAGGACGTTTGACTCTCTCGAGAAAAAAGCTTCCCCGCATGTTTTCTGCGAAAGAGTCAAACGATGGGTTTTTCATTTGATGCCAAATGGCGATTAAAGGGGTGTAAATCGCCATTTGAATCAAAAATGAAGAGGGGTCATTCAGGGGAAAACGCCCTTTTCTTCACTATCCGAACACCTGTTCGAATAAACCTAAGTTAATCACCTTCCACTGACAAAGGTCAACCATGGGGTGAGTGCGTAGCCTTGAGGGATGAGCCAGAGCGAGCATCCATCAGTGACCAAGTTTCGAAAAGCAGCAGCAGATCTTGGGGTTAAAGGTGAAGTGATCCAAACCCAAGAAACTGCTCGAACTGCTGATGAAGCAGCAGCGACTTTAGGAGTTCAAGTCGGCCAAATTGTTAAGTCTTTAGTGTTTGAAGCAGATGGAGAAACTGTTTTAGTTCTCACCTCTGGGGAAAACAAAGTAGATACCAACAAAGTTGCTTTAGCTTTTAATGTTTCCAAAGTTGGCAAAGCAGATGCTGATAAAACTCGTGAAGTTACCGGTTATGCCATTGGTGGCGTTCCACCTCTTGGGCATGTAACAAAGATGAAGATCTTGATTGATAAGACTTTTGAGAAGTTTGATGAAATTTGGGCAGCAGCAGGTCATCCCCATTTTGTATTTCCCACCACTTATGAAGAATTAATAAGACTAAGTGGAGCAATACCAACTGATGTGGCTTTAAAGGGTTAAAGGACAATAAACACATGAGTATTCGCGTTTACCGAGGACCTCACCGTGAATTTGGTGGACCAGCAACTGGAATTAAATCTATTCCTTGGGTTTCTTTTGCAATAGGAGTTCTTGGAACAGTTCTCTGGCCAGTTTTTCCTACAGATAGAAAAGATTCATTAACTTTCTTTATAGTTTTTTTACTCTTTATAGCTACAACATCTCATGCTTTTATTTGGTGGGGAATTGCATGGGCTGCCACATTTATGGTGGTTTCATTAGGTATTAGCTTTTCTGTGTTAGCGATAAATTCGGCAACAGGTTTAATATTTGGAGACATTAGTTACACCTACCGACTTGGTTTTCAATTACTTTTTGTTCCTTTTGTGACTCCATTAATTTGGAGTTCAGCAATTTATTTAGGAATAGTTATCTCTCGAAGAATTTCTCGGGCAATAGCAATGTCTCCCCTAATGGCTGCTCTTGCAACAACAGGATTATTGACTGCACTTGATAGTTTATTTGTTAAAGCAGGTTTTCACAGTTGGCTAACCTGGATAGATAAACCAGCAATACTTGGTTTATCGCCTTTAAAAGCACAATTTATGACTTTTGTAGTTGTTTTAATAATCATGTTACTTAGTGCCCAAAACTCAAAAAATGATCGCTACTCAACTCGTATGCCAATCTTTGCTTATTCTTGGATTTTAATTTTTACAATTTTTAGTGCTTATTTTCTTGCCGACAATTTAGCAAATTTTCTAATTCCAATTTTAGTTATGGTTTATATCATTAGTGCATTTATTTATAAAACGATCAAAGGCAATTAAATGAGTGATGAAGAAAAAGAGTCAAGTGGCCTAGGTTTTTTACTTGCACTTGGAGGAGCAGCTGCTGCTATTTACACAACTTATAAGATTTTTAATAAACCAGAATTGACAGAAATTAAACTAAACAATGTTGCTTCACCAGTGAATTCAGAAGTTTCAATCTTAATTCCTGCACATTTTGAAGAAGCAACTTCAACTATTCGTGAAGCAAAGGATCAACACCATTTAAGTAATTTTGATGTCCTGGCACTTGAAGATAAGGGGCATGAATCGGATAAACCTGAATCTTGGACAAACAAGGCTTGGGGATGTCAAAGAATTGCTTTTAAGGCCACTGGGGACTACTTAGTTTTTATTGAGCCTGGAATTAAATTAACACCAGATGCTGTTAGTTTGAGTATTAATTGTCTTGTAGAAAATAATTTAGATGCATTACTTGTTCAACCAACAATTCTAAATAAAACAGAACCAACTGTGATTGCTAACTTCTTGCTATCTCTACCAACTCCATTAAATGAAAATGAAGGTACAGATATTGATGCTTCTTTCTTAGTAATTAATAGAAATGCCTACAGCGCTATGGCTGGTCACACCAGAGTTGCTAATGAAAAATTTGAAGGTGGAGCCTGGGTTAAAGAATTAACAGCTGCAGATTTTAAAGTTGCCGTTGTTGATGGCAGAGTTGTTGCATCAAAGATAGCAAGCATTGAATTACCAGAGCTTGATGAAGATCTTGCAATTAGAGCAGGAAGTTTTCTGGGAACCTATTTATTGCCTGTCGTAGCAATTTTGGGTGGCAGATCCTCCTTTAAACAATTCTTAGGCTCAATTGGTCTCATAGCCAACATCGCAACTGTTATCAAATCTCGAAGAATCCGATAATCTCTTTTCACCAATGAAAGCTTTAGAGATACGCCCACGCATTCAAGAATGCCTGGATGAATTCATAAAAGAACAAAGACCAATCTTAAATGAAGTTTCACTATCCCTTGATCCTTTAGCAGATTATGCACATGAATTTTTATCTGGCGGAAAAAGATTAAGAGCAGCTTTTTGTTATTGGGGATATATCGGTGCAGGTGGTAAAGATTCGAAAGAAATAATTTGTGCCTCTACCGCCCTGGAACTTTTACAAGCATGTGCTCTAGTTCACGATGATGTGATGGATGCATCAGATACTAGACGTGGCAAACCATCTATTCATAAACGATTTGAAACTATGCACGAAGAATCAAAATGGCTGGGCGATAAGAAGCAATTTGGAAGTGGCGGAGCAATTTTATTAGGTGACTTGTTACTTTCCTGGGCTGATGAAATGTTGATTAACTCAGGTCTTCCAGCAAATGATTTATTCAGAGGAAAAAAGATTTATGATCTAATGAGAACAGAATTAATGGCCGGACAATATTTAGATATATTTGAACAAGCACGCGGTGGCGGTTCAATTGAAAATGCACTGAATGTGATCAGATACAAATCTGCTAAATACACAATTGAAAGACCACTTCATTTAGGTGGTGCTCTAGCTAGTGACAATAAACAAATTTTGCAAGCTTACACAGATTATGGTCTTCCACTTGGAGAAGCTTTTCAATTACGAGATGACGTTCTAGGTGTATTTGGAGATCCTTCAGAAACTGGTAAACCTGCAGGAGATGATTTACGAGAAGGCAAAAGAACTGTCTTAATCGAAATGACCTTTCAAAAAGCCACAGATTCACAAAAGAAAGAATTGAATAAATTTTTTGGTAAAGAATTAGATGATCATGGGGTTGCTTCATTGCGAGAAGTCGTTACCGTCACTGGAGCATTAACTGAAGTTGAAACCATGATTTCGACACTTTTGAACCAATCTCAAAAGGCTTTGACTGAGGCAAATATCACAACCCAAGCCAAAGAGGCCTTTTCCGAGTTGGCACTTGCCGCAACTTCTAGAAGAGTATGACTATGAGTTATTCACCTGCCAGATTGATTCCCGGACGAATGAGAACCGTTAAGGGTCCAACTGATCATGTAGTCATTGTTGGGGCAGGGTTGGCAGGATTGTCAACTGCACTTCGATTAGCAGGCAAAGGAAGAAAAGTAACTGTTATTGAAAGAGAATCAGTTCCAGGTGGACGTAACGGTTTATTAGTTAAAGATGGTTACCACTTTGACACTGGTCCATCTGTTTTAACGATGCCAGATTTAATAGCTGATGCATTTGATTGTGTTGGCGAAAATATGCACGACTGGTTGGACTTAAAACCAGTTGAACCTCTTTACCGTGCTTATTACCATGATGGTTCGCAATTGGATGTTCATGCAAATCCTCAAAGAATGGCACAAGAAATTGAAGAAGTTATCGGCGCTAATGAGGCTAAAGGTTACTTAAAATACGTTGATTTTGTCTCAAAGCTTTATCAATATGAGATGAAGGATTTTATCGATAGAAATATTGACTCTCCCCTAGATTTACTAACTCCAAACCTTGCAAAACTTGTTGCAATCGGCGGATTTAGAAAGCTTGCACCAAAAGCACAACAATATTTGAAAGATTTCAGAACTGAAAGAGTTTACTCATTCCAGGCAATGTATGCAGGACTTTCTCCTTATCAAGCTCTTGCTATTTATGGAGTAATTGCTTATATGGACTCTGTTGCCGGAGTTTTCTTTCCCAAAGGTGGAATGCATGCAGTTCCTCGTGCATTAGCGGCAGCAGCGACCAAACATGGTGTGGAGTTTAAATACAACACTGAAATTACAAAAGTTGAAAAAAGTGGTAATCGTGCCACTGCTGTAATTACAAAAAATGGAGAAAGAATCCCAGCCGATGTTGTGGTTTTAAATCCTGATCTTCCAATTGCTTATGAAAACTTACTAGGCGAAGTTCCATGGTCAGTAAAAAGACTGAAGTATTCTCCGTCTGCAATGGTATTGCTCGCAGGAAGTAAAAAGAAGTTTCCAAATATTGCTCATCACAACATTCATTTCGGTAAAGACTGGAAAGGTGTTTTTGATGATCTAATTGAAAAGAAACAATTCATGCAAGATCCAAGTCTGTTGGTAACAAATTCAACGCATTCAGATCCAGAATTGGCCCCAAGTGGCAAAGAAATCTATTACGTTTTATTTCCAACACCAAACACTGATTCAAATATTGATTGGGTTAAAGAAACTCCAAAGTATAGAGATGAAATGGTTCGAGTTCTTGAAGAACGAGGCTATGAAGGATTTGGAGACAGTATTGAAGTTGAAAATGTCACAGGACCACTTGAATGGGAAAAACAAGGAATGAAAATGGGCGCACCTTTTGCTGCTGCGCACACCTTCTTACAAACTGGACCATTTAGACCAGGCAACATGTGGGGTGAAAACGTGGTATTTGCAGGTTCTGGTACTCAACCAGGAGTTGGTGTTCCAATGGTGTTGGTAAGTGGACGTTTAGCTGCAGAAAGAATTCTTGGCAAAGATAAAACTTATAAATCCAGGTCCAATAGAAAATATTAATAATGTCAAAGCGTGAATTAATTGCTTCAGGAATAAAAGATCCTGAAATGCAAGAGTCGTATGAGAGATGTCGAAAACTTAACTCTCAGCACGGAAAAACCTATTATTTAGCAACCCTTTTATTGCCTCCTGGCAAAAGACCCTATGTTCACGCACTTTATGGATTTGCTCGTTATGCCGATGAAATTGTTGATGATTTATCTAGCACCTTAACTGATAAAGAAAAATCAGACTGGTTGATGAATTGGGGAAACGAATTCTTAAAGGATTTAAATCGTGGTAAATCTGACGATCCAATTTGCAAGGCTGTGGTTGACACCGTTAATCGCTGGGAAATTCCAAAAGAACTTTTTGAAGCATTTCTTCATTCGATGCGCATGGACTTAACGGTTACTGAATATCAAACATTTAAAGATCTTCACGAATATGTTTATGGTTCGGCTGCTGTTATTGGTTTACAAATGGTGCCAATTCTTGAACCAACATCACAAATTGCCTACGAAAGAGCACAGGATTTAGGAATTGCATTTCAATTAGCTAACTTTGTAAGAGATGTCTCAGAAGACTTAACTAGAGGAAGAATTTATCTACCTTTGGAAGAATTGGCTCAATTTGGAGTTGATAGAGCATATTTACAAAGAAGAGTTGCGGATAAAAATGTTAAAGATGCTTTGAAGTTTCAAATCCAAAGAGTTAAACAATTAGAAGAAAAATCGAGATCGGGAATCGAATTCTTACATCCTTCATCCAGGCCTTGCATTGAAGCAGCAAGAATTCTTTATTGTGGCATTGTTGATGCGGTTGAGGCAATTGATTATGAAGTATTTAAAAAACGTGCCAAAGTTTCGATGGCGCAAAGATTAAAAGTGGCACTTCCAGCTTGGCGTCAAGGAGTAAAAGCTAGAAAAGAATTTGGGCAAGGTCACATTCAAGGAATTGCTCAAGCTATTTAATTTATTTTTTTGTTCCGTACCAATGTCCTTTAGGCCACCATTTTGGAGGTGGACCAGAAATTGGTTTTTGTTGAATATTTTTCTTGCCTAGCCAAATCCAAATTGAGATAGCAAAGACAATCATCGAGAAACCAAAAAATACGTCTTCAACAGGTGCAAAAAATAATCTACCGTCACCAATCATTGGTGGAGTTTTGTTCGAATAGTCTCCCCCGATTATGGCAAAGTCGTTATATCGAACAATTAAATTCTTGGTCAAAATTCCATTAGTAATAAATTGAAAGAAAAGTACGATTGCATAGCTTAACCAAAACATTTTCAATTTTAAAATTTTGGTTTTCAAAATAAATAAATCTATTACGATTGCAAGTGGACAATAAATTAAACCAATTTGAATATAGGTCATATCTCATCACCAGCTTTTTCTTGCTTGATGGACCTAACTGCTTCAAATGATAAAAGTGCAGCAATGGGCACGATGATAAAGAAAAGTAATTCTTCTAGTGGAAGAAATCCAAATAAAATAATGCCAGTGGTTTTAGTTTCATCAAAGAACCAATGATCATTCACAATCGCGTAGTAATCCCAAATGACCATAAGAACAACAACTGGGATTATGGTTAAAACTAATCGTTTTAATTTTCTAAGCACTCGAGCCTGCAGAATAATTTCCAACCAGATTGTGCCAAAAAGAATAAAAGCAAGCACTGCTAAATAGGAATATTTACTCATAAATCTAATTTAATCAGTAAGCCCAAGGTGCCCAACCGCGAACAATCCATCCGTTATAAGCAACCAAATCTTGATCTCGACAACTTGCTTTGTCAGGTTTTGAAGCAAATTGTTTTCCACCGTAAGTTTTCCAAAAAGCTGGACTCATTTGCCAACGACCTCTATATTTTCCACTTCTACCAATTGCCTTGCAATTTCGATGAGATTCCTTCATCGAAATAAATCTTGCAAAAGGACTTACTCTCCAAACTTCGAATGGGATCAATTCCCTTGCTCCCCTATAAAGACGTGCGTCCTTCGTCAATGTGATATCACCTTTATATTTTGCAACTATTTTTTTCTTCTTTTTGGATAATTTGACTACTTTTGTTTTCTTTCCTCGATCAATAGTTCTGGAAGCATTTTCGGCAAGAATTGCGGCAATTGCTGGATCTACTGCAACAGGTTGGGCGGCCACTTGTTCAGCTACTTTTTCATCTGCTCTTTGTTCATCAAGTGCTTCGAAAATTTTTGTCCAACCAATTTTTCCTAATGATGTTCCATCATCCGAATCGCCTAAATCTTTATAGAAGGCTGAAATAGCTTTTGTTGTTGAAGGACCATATTTGCCATTTGCTGAAGAGATGTCATAACCAAGTTCAATTAATGCTTCTTGCACTTTTTTAACACTTGAGTTTTTTGCACCCTTAGTTAGTTTGCTTTTGCCTGGATAATCAGGAACTTCCATAACGATTGCAATCGACGATGGATGAGCATTTGCTGAAACTTGTAAATTTGTTGAGATTAATGCAGCCAGGGCACCAATTATTAAATAACGGGTAGGGCGGCGTATAAACGTCGTCATCCTTTGAGGCTACAACACCTAAATGAATTGGGGGTATTGCGTTACCGCAAGTTGTGGATACCTTCGTGTTTCAACAATGCTTTCTTGAGGGAAACACCGAATGCGTAATTCCCAATAGCACCACCTGTTTTCACAACTCGATGACATGGAACAAATGGAGCAATTAAATTCTTGGCACAAGCTGAGCCTGCTGCTCTAACTGCTTTTGCATTACCTGCTTTTTGGGCAAGATCTGCGTAACTAATTACTTTCCCACCTTTTACTTTTCTTAACATTTTCCAACAATTTTGCATAAATTCGCCACCAGATTGTAAAACTTTCAACTCAGAGAAAGCATCCATATCTCCATCAATCCAGTCTTCAACGATTGAAGTTACACCAGCTAATTTTGAATCTTTCTTGAATTCAAAATCTAGATATTTAGCTGGTAATTGCTTTATTAATTTTGTCAATGGTTTAAAACCAGATCCAATTACAGTGGGATGTTTAGATACATCAACAACTGAAGAAATTTTTCCCCAAGGAGTAGGAATTTCGTGAGTTAAAAGTTTCATTTATGGTTGCGAACTAGTCGAATCAATTTGTTGTGGAAACGGTTCTGGTAAGTCATATCCAGTAATTATGGTGGCAAATTCATTTGCTTCAAATGCTGGATAGGGAGTTAATTTTTGAATACCCGCTACTTGAGCTAATTTTGTTGCTGCCTCTATAGCATCTGGTCTATAAAGTAATTCACTGGTTTCTATATTGCGCTTTTTGTAGTTATCTATCTTGGTAACAAAAACCCCAAACGTTTCTAAACGTGACGCAAGTCGGGTACTTAAACCTTCACGATTAGTTCCATTAAGAATGGTTACTACCATTTTGTCGAGAGTTACTACTCCTTCTTCTGCGGAAGCGGTTGGTTTTGGGTTCAAAATTGCTTCAATTCGATTTGCTCTATAACTTGATAAAGCTGCACTTGTAATTGCGCTAATGATAACTAATGCCAGAACTGAACCAAGAATAATTTGATTACCTTTTTTCATAAAGTTTTAAACCTACTTAATGGTGGCTATTTTGCAAGCATTTCGGCAACTTGGAAAGCTAATTCCAATGCTTGCACTCGATTTAATCTTGGATCACATGCAGTTTCATATCGCATTGGTAAGTCTTTTTCCATTACTCCTGAAATTCCACCAATACATTCAGTTACGTCATCTCCGGTTAGTTCAATGTGCATTCCACCTGGATGGGTACCCATTTGGCGATGCACTGTAAAGAAGTCCTTAATTTCACTTAACACATCACTGAATTCACGAGTTTTATGTCCTGATGCTGCTTCTTTGGTATTGCCATGCATCGGATCACAAACCCAGATAACGGGATGACCAGATTTTTCAACAGCTTCAACAATTGGAGGTAACTTATCCATCACGTTGCCAACACCCATACGACTAATCAAAGTTAATCGGCCTGGTGTTTTATCTGGATCAAGTTTTTGAACCATTTTCACAACGTCTGCTGGATCTGCTTTTGGTCCAACTTTGCAACCGATTGGATTTTGTATTGACGCCATGAACTCAGCGTGTGCACCATTTGGTTCACGAGTTCTTTCACCCATCCATAAGAAATGTGCAGATGTGTCATAAGTTCTGCCTGTTACGTAATCAGTTCTTGACATTGCTTTTTCATAATCAAGTAGCAATGCTTCGTGAGCGGTAAAGAATTCAACTGATCTAAATTCAACTGGATCTGCACCACACGCATGCATGAAAGCAAGGGCGCGATCAATATCTTTTGCCAATTGATCATATTTTTTACCTGAATCTGAATTAGCAACAAAATCTCTATTCCAGGCATGAACCATTCTTAAGTCCGCAGAACCATCTTGAGAAAAAGATCTAATTAAGTTCAAAGTTGCGTTAGAAGATTTATAAGCTCTGATTAATCTTTGTGGATCTGGTCTTCTTGCTTCTGGGGTAAAAGCAACATCGTTAATTGCATCGCCGCGATATGACGGAAGTGAAATTCCATTAATAGTTTCTTCATTTGAGCTTCTTGGTTTGAAATATTGACCAGCAATTCGACCAACTTTAACTACCGGAAGTGTTGCTCCATAAGTTAAAACTACAGCCATTTGAAGAACTGTTTTTAATCTTGCTCTTACGGAATTTGCGGTATTTGCTGCAAAAGTTTCTGCGCAATCTCCTCCTGTTAAGAAGAATGCTTCTCCACGAGAAACATCAGCAAGTCTTTGAGTCAATAAATCACATTCACTTGCAAATACCAATGGTGGTAAAGCTTTTAGTTCTTTAACAACACGATTGAGTTCATCAGCGTCAGGCCATTCTGGCTGCTGTTTCGCTGATGTAACCGCTGGGGAATTTTGCGGTGACATGATTACGCTCCGAAAAAAGCGGTAGCTTCGCGGTATCGCTCCGCTGGAACAGTTTTCAAAACACCAGTTGCACTTGCTAATGGGACTCGAACAATGTTTGTGCCATGTAGCGCAACCATTTGTCCATACGCACCATCATTTAATGCATCTGCTGCGGCAAGTCCTAAACGATTTCCAAGATTTCTATCGAATGCAACTGGAGTTCCTCCGCGTTGCAAATGCCCCAACACAACGCTTCTAGATTCAATTCCTGTTATTTCTTCTAATCTCTTTGCCAATCCTTCACCGACTCCTGAAAGCTTTACGTGACCAAAAGCATCAAGAGTGGAATCCTTTGTTACAAGATCTCCTTCGGTGCTCAATGCACCTTCAGCAACTACTACAATTGCGTATTGATCTCTTTCAAATCTTTGCTTAACCCATTTAGCAACTTCATTGATGTCGTATTTCTCTTCAGGAATTAATGTCACAGCTGCATCGCCAGCCATGCCGGTTTCTAATGCGATCCAACCAGCGTGACGACCCATTACTTCAACTACTAAAACTCTGTGATGAGACCGCGCTGTGGTGTGTAGACGATCAACTGCTTCTGTTGCAATTGCCACTGAAGTTTGGAAACCAAATGTGTAATCAGTGTTTGAAAGATCGTTATCAATTGTTTTAGGAACACCAATTACTTTAAAGTTTTTTTGGTGCAATTGAGTTGCCACACCAAGAGTGTCTTCCCCACCAATTGCGATAAGTGCATCGACATTAAGTTTCTTTAAATTTTCTTCAATTCTTGCTACACCGTTTTCAATTTTAATTGGGTTAGTTCTTGACGAACCAAGAATTGTTCCACCTTCATCATTGATGTGTGCTACGTCTGCCAAAGTAACTGGTCGAGTTAAACCTTCTAAAGGACCTTTCCAACCATCTTTGAAACCAACAAATTCATATTTATATGCGTTGATACCTTTTGTGACAACTCCGCGAATTACGTTATTTAAACCTGGAGCATCGCCGCCTCCAGTAAGAATGCCAACGCGCATATTCAAACATCCTTAACTAATTAAGTAGTGAACTCTTAATTTATCGTAAACGCGCTATTCACGTTCTTTAAGGGCTTCTTTGGCTGCTGAGGCGTAAATATCTACATATTCTTGCCCAGATAATTCCCTAATGGCTTCCATGATCTCGTTTGTGACCTTTCGTAAAGTCTCAGCATTCCTTGCATCGCCATAGTGAGCTGAAAAGTCCAAAGGTTTTCCAAAAATAATTCCAACTCGTCCAACTTTAGGAACCATTCGATCTGCAGGTTGTAATTCATAAGTTCCAATCATCGCAACTGGAACCACTGGAACTTTTGCCTCTAAAGCCATTCGCGCTACACCAGTTCTACCTCTATAAAGTCTGCCATCGGGAGATCTTGTTCCTTCAGGATAAATTCCTAAAGCGTCTCCTTTATTTAAAATCTCAATTGCAGTTCTCAACGCAGCTTCAGCAGCAGATCCACCTGCTCTATCAATTGGAACTTGACCTACCCCTGTAAAAAATAGTTTTGAAATAAAACCTTTAATTCCTGAACCACGCCAATAATCGATTTTTGCTAAAAAAGTAATTCGTCTTTTAACTACAAGTGGTAAAAATATAGAGTCAATAAAAGAATTATGATTTGGAGCAAAAATAACTCCACCGGTTTTTGGGATATTTCTTTTACCTTTAGTCCAAGGTCTGAACAATAAACGTAATGGAAGCCACAAGAAAACGTATTTCACAACAAAGTAAAACACTTTTGTCTCATTTCTCCTTGATACTTGAGTAGGTCAATAGAATACCTTGTTGGAAATTAAATGTTAAATCTCTTCACACTTCAAGTACAAATGGACGCTTAGTTGCTCGAAAGTGGCCAACATTTATACATTCTGTTTTCCCCACTCTGGTTCTACTTGCAAGTGGTTGATGGACATGGCCAAACAGCGAATATTTAGGTTGATACTTATTTATATATTCAAGTAGGGCAATACTTCCTCTTTCAAATCTTCTAGCAACAACATCAAATGTAATGTCTGCAATTGCTGGTGGAATATGTGAACATAAAACATCAACTGGACCAAGTGCGTCAACATTCTTTTGAAACTCTTCATCAGTTATTTCGTAGGGAGTCCTATAAGGAGTTTTTAAACCTCCACCAACAAAACCAAATTTGAGTCCCCCAATTTCAGCAACTTGACCATCTAGAACGGTCATGCCATCTTTTTTAAAATTTGGCCAAAATTCAGGTCGATCAACATTGCCATAAGTAATAAATGTTGGAGTTGGCATAGCTGCAAATATTTGTTCATATTGTTTTTGAACTTCACGATTAATAAGTTCTTCACGATTTCCTAATTCATCCCACTTTTTCATTGCAACTGCTCTTGCTTCCTCAAAACGATTTGCAGTTCTAAGTCTAATGAATTCTGTATTTAATTCCGCTCCAAAAAGTGAGCCCATGATCCCATTGCCTGGATCTTCATAATCTGTATAAAGCAAAAGATCACCCAAACAAATTAGGGCATCAGAATTTTCACCAGCATGTGCCAAAGCATCAATACGGGCGTGAACATCACTAATTACGTTTAAGCGCACGACTATTAGATTACGCACTTGAGTGAAAATGGCGATTTGCTACTACCCTTTGACTCGTGAGATCTATTAATTTGTTTCTTAGAAACATTCCTGCATTGTTTTTCTCCTGGAGTATTTCTAGGTATGTTCTCTTTTCATTCATCACACTCAAGCTTCCTTATCCAGAAGGTAAATGGTTAAAAGGAGACGTTGATCTTTATAACTTTTGGGCTCAAGGATTAGTCAAAGGAATTTTTCCTATTGATGATTCAATGTGGCAGTACCCACCACTTGCTGGAGTTGTGTTTGCAATTCCCCAATGGATTATCGGTGATGCTTTAACTGGATTCGTTTTCTTTATGGTTCTGATTGATTTTCTTATACTTTGTGTTTTATTAATTTTTGGGAGAAATAGATTTAAATCAAATTCTTTGTCAACAAATGTCAATGGTTTAAGTGGTGCTTGGTTTTGGGTTTTGTGGCCAATGTTAATGGGTCCTCTATTTTTGACCCGATTTGATTTAGTACCAACCTTGTTTGCGATTTTAGCTTTAATTGCTTTATCAAACAAAAAATTCCAACCAATTTTGTCTGGGATATTTATTGGTTTGGGAACGATGGTTAAACTTTGGCCAGTTCTCTTATTATCAATTTATCCAACAAAAATTCTCAGGAAAGTCTCAGTAAGTATTCTTTCAACTTCAATACTAGTAATACTTTTTATGAGCACCTGGAGCGTTGGTTTTACAAGTTTTTTAAATAATCAAAGTTCAAGAGGACTTCAGGTTGAATCAATAGCAGCATCTCCATTTGTTTTAGCCAAGGTTTTTGGCGCTGAAGTTCAAT
>JBJOKB010000081.1:0-4292 GCA_046046315.1 Actinomycetota bacterium
GAAAATCTTTATCAGAATTAACTATCAAAGGTTTGAATTGAAAAAATACATACCGAAGTGGCTTTTCCCATCAAAAACAATTCCACACACTGCGTGGAGATCAAATCACTACTGGAAATCAAAGCCTTCAACAATTTTGATTTTGGTCATAGGTTTATGGCTTTTTGGAACAGGTGAAGCGTTTTTAATTTCAGCTAATGCCGGTGTTTCTCCATGGACAGTTTTTGCTCAAGGAATATCTGTACAAACGGGTTTAAGTATTGGGTGGGCCACTTTTGTTTCAGGTGTGGGAGTGTTAGCTTTATGGATTCCACTTAAACAAAAGCCAGGATTAGGAACAGTTTTAAATATCATCATTATTTCGTTAGCTCTTGAAGTAATGACCAAAGTTTTACCTACGCCAACAAATTCGGCTTTGCAAGTTATGCAAATTCTTGTTGGAATTGCCATAGTTGGTTTAGGAAGTGGTTTTTATTTAACTTGTCACATGGGACCAGGTCCAAGAGATGGTCTTATGACCAGAATTCATCTTTTAACAGGATTACCAGTTGGTCGAGTGAGATTATTTATAGAAATTACCGTTTTAACAATTGGTTGGTTATTAGGCGGTCAAGTCGGATTAGGAACTGTTCTCTTTGGTGGACTAATTGGTTATTCGGTGGCAACTTGGCTAAAAGTTGTGGGAAAAATTACTAAGTAAAGCTCTCAATACTTAATTGAGGTAAGTTTAGGCTTAATCGTGAAAACCAAACACTTATTATTTTTAGTCATTACTCCAATTAGCGTTTTAATCACGCTTTTTATTTCTTCGGCATTATGGAGTGCTCCTGCTCCATTAATTCCAGACAGTGGTCCCCTTGTTTACTTCTTTAGGCCAATATTGGTGGCTTTGGTTTATGTTTTAGCAATTGCTGTTGTTGCCTTATTAATAAGTGATGGAATTTTTGTACCTTTTAGAAATACCAATTCCCAATTGGCATCCAAATTTTCTTTAGCGCTTTCAGGAATTGCTTTTGCTGCAGCAGTTTTTACTCTTACTCAAGCACTTTCTCAACCAATTTCCCTTGTCGCAAATATTGAAGTCATCGCAACTTATGGCTGGGATGTGGCAAGTGTTAGAGCACAACTTTTGATTGCTTTTATCGCATTAGTTTCAGCATTTGTTTTAAGAAAACCTAACCTTGATCGTGTAGGAATAATCGCAGCATTAAATGTGATTGGACTTTCGCTGCCAGGATTGTTGTCCCACGGCGGTGGAGTTTCAACTCATCAATGGGCAGTGGTTTCAGGTTTAGTTCATGGAATTGCTATTGCGCTGTGGATCTCAGGAGTACTAGCCGTATTTTTTATCGTGGCTAATAAAAATTTGACCCAAGATCAGAAATCCTTAGCTTTGCATAAATTTGGTTACCTTGCAGGCACAGCAGTAGTTGCTTTAGTGATAAGTGGTGAAATTAATGCCTACACCAGATTTAATAACTTTTTAGAATTATTTACCACAACTTATGGACAACTAATACTATTAAAAGTGACACTTCTATTTGCGGCTCTTATTTTAGCTTTAAATGTAAGAAAAAGATTACAAACCGATATTAAGAAACTTGTTGGTCTAGAGGTTGGTCTTCTTCTCTTCACTCTGGGAGTTTCAGTAGTTTTGGCTTCAACTGCATATCCAAAAACCGAACCTGCTGCTTTTAGCTTGATTGAATCCGTAACAGGTTTTGCTGAACCAGTCGCATTTAGTTGGGGCTATGCCTTAACGACTTTTTCAATTGAACCTTTTAGTTTTACTGTGGGAGTCTTGGCTTTATTTCTCTATATATATGGAGTATTCACATTAGAAAAGCGCGGAGATTCTTGGCCCTTAAGTAGAAGTCTTGCTTGGATAGTTGCCGTCTTCTTGGGAATGTATGTTACAAATTCGATGCTTGGCAAATATGCGATTTTAATGTTTTCAGCACATATGACAGTTCACATGGTTTTAGCGATGTTGGTACCAATTCTTTTACCGCTAGGTGCACCCCTAACTTTGACTTTAAGAGTTTTATCACCTAATGACACTGTTAAAAATAAGGATACTGAAGTTAGAAATCTTCGCGATTGGATTGTTGCTTTAATTAATTCTCGCTACCTACACACATTGTCTCATCCAGTGCTTTCTTTCTTTATTTTTGCCGGTGGAACTTGGGCTCTTTATTTCTCTCCCCTTCTAACTGTTTTGATGCGTAGTCATCTGGGTCATTTATTTATGGATGCGCATTTTGTTTTGGCAGGATATTTATTCTTTTGGAATATTTTGGGACTTGATCCCTCCCCTCGAAAAATTCCATATGCCTTAAGACTTGGTTTAGTTTTTGCTGCAGCTGTGTTTCATGGAATTTTTGGATTTATTACCTTTAGTTCAAATACTCAACTTGGTGGAGGATGGTTTGGGGAAATAAAACCAAGCTGGCTAACTAATCAGATTGCGGATCAACAACTTGGTGGTGGAATTGCTTGGGGATTTGGCGAATTGCCCACAATTTTGGTTCTAGCGATATTGGTTTATCAATGGGCGTCTAGGGATGAAAAATTAGCTAAAAGAGTCACTGAAAAAGAAATTGATGACTACAACCAGTATTTAAAAACTTTAAATCAATAATTTTATTCTCCATAGAAAATCTTTTCCATTACTAATCTGGCTCTTCTGGTTATTCTTCGGTAATCCTCAATGAGTTGTGCATGAGATTTTTGATTTAGAGTAAAAGCAATTGCTGAAAGCTCATTAACATCAGTTGGTATCTGATCATTTGCTTTTGCTCTAGAAAGCATTTGGGCATTTCTAATCCAAGTGGCAAGAGTCCAGGATTCACTCAAAGATTTGGCATCTGCTTCGCTTATCAAGTTTGCTTTTACGCAAGCTCTTAAAGCAGGTAATGTTGCAGTAATTCTGAGTGAATTATCTTTCCACCCATGTTGCATCTGCAGTAGCTGAACAACCCATTCCACGTCACTTAATCCACCTCTGCCTAATTTTGTGTTGAGATTTACATCAGCCCCTCGAGGCAATCTTTCTGATTCCATACGCGCCTTAATTCTGCGCATCTCACGCAAGTTCTCTTCACTTACTCCATTTTCTGGATAACGAGTTTTATTTATTCCCTCAATAAATTTTTCTCCAACCGATAAATCTCCTGCAATTGGAAGTGCTCTTAGTAATGCTTGGGCTTCCCAAGGTGCAGACCATTTTTGGTAATAAGCAAGATAAGAATCAAGTGTTCTAACCAGAGGACCATTCTTTCCTTCCGGTCTTAAATCAGCATCAATTTCTAAAGGTGGGTCAACAGAAGGTTGCATTAAAAGAGTTCTTAAACGATTAGCAATATCTAGTGCACATTTTTCTGCATTTTGTGCATCGGAATCTTTTTTAGGTTCATGCACAAACATCACATCAGCGTCACTGCCATAACCAAGTTCAAATCCGCCAAATCGGCCCATAGCAATCACACATATATTTGTAGAAATTGATTTGCCACGTTCTTGTTCAACAGATAAAATTGCACCCTTAAGTGCGGTTTCAATAACAGTTGCATAAACATTACTTAAAGCAACACCAACTTGTTCCGTGTTTAGTTTCCCGCTCAAATCGGCCGTTGCTGTTCTTAATAATTCTCTTCGCCTAAATGATCTTGCGGCTGAAACTATATTTTCAGCGGTTTCATGTCGAGCAACAACCGATTTCATTTCCGTTTCATATTGCTCACGAGTTCTTGGTTCAAGTTCATCCGGATTTCCTAACATCGATACGGCTTCTGGAGCACTCATTAATAAATCCGTGGCATATCTACTTGAGGAAAGAAGTTTGGCCATTAACTCGGCAGCAGCTGATTCATCTCTGAGCAGTCTTAAAAACCAAGGAGTGCTACCTAATGCATCACTTAATCTTCTAAAAGAAAGCAACGCAGTATCTGGTTCTGGACCATCTGCAAACCAAGAAAGCAATACGGGTAGCAAAGTTTTTTGAATTACTGCTCTTCTAGAAACTCCAGTTGTGAGCGACTCAATGTGTCGAAGTGCCGATTCTGGATCTTTATACCCAAGAGCATTTAGTCGTGATGTTGCTTCTGAAATTGTTAAACGACCACGTCCTGCATCAAGTCTTGCTACAGCATTGAGAAGAGGTCGGTAGAAAAGCTTTTCGTGAATCCTTCTAACTTCTAATTGATGCTTTCTCCATTGCTTTTCTAATTCAGTACTGGAATCAGACATAAAACCAAGGGAGCGACCAAGTTTTCTCAATTCACTTTCTTCTT
>JBJOKB010000106.1:0-6286 GCA_046046315.1 Actinomycetota bacterium
TGTTAAAGGTGACACTTGCATCAAGTGGTTCATCAACCATTTTTGTTTTCCTAAACGCAGGACTGTCACATGGCACAAACCAATATTTTTCAATTTCATCATCAACCCAAACAAGTGTTAATGACAATCCACCCATATCCAATGAGGTCATAAATTCACCAACTTCACCATCTACTAGCTCAATGCCAGCATTTTTTAGTCTGTTTGCAACGCATTCGTAAGTTACGAATAATTCTTCATATTTCGCGGAACCTAAGCCATTAAGTAATGCAATTGCTTTTTTTCCTGGATTCTGAGGTACATCTTCCAATAATTTGTCTACCAATAATTTTGCAACACCATCTGCGGTTCCTAGTTCTACTTCAAATATTCCTGGTTCGCCATGCACTCCTAAACCAACCGCCATTTTTCCTTTGGGCACTTCAAATAATGGATTTTCTGAACCTGGAAGTGTACAGCCAGAAAATGCGACCCCAAAAGTTCTGGTTCGATCGTTTGTTTTGTTTAACACTCTTAATACTTCATCAATTGGTAATCCTGCTTCGGCGGCGGCGGAAGCTACTTTTAAAACTGCTAAACCTCCTGCGATACCTCTTCTTTTTGAAATCTGATCTGCGGGTGCTGATGCAACATCATCTGTAACTACCGAACTTCTTACATCAAAGCCATCTGACTTTAATAATTCTGCTGCCATTCCGAAATGCAAAACATCGCCTGCATAATTAAGGAAAGCTAAGATTATTCCGCCACCATGATCGGCTGCTTTAGCTACGCTTCTGACTTGAGAAGCTGAAGGTGAGGCAAAAACTTTTCCTGTCACAGCTCCATCGACAAGTCCTGGGCCAACCCAACCCATAAATCCTGGATAGTGACCAGTCCCGCCGCCAGTTATTATTGCAACTTTGCCTGGTTTACTTTTTGTTGCTCTGACCACTCCACCATAAACTTTTGTTACATATTTAGAGTTTGCTTTTACAAAACCGTCCACAAGTTCGACGGGAAAATTAACTGGATCATTAACTAAATGAGTCATTGCTATTCTCCTTTTTTGTTTAAACTACTGCAGGTATTTTCAAGATTTGATTTAAATCTGAAATTTTCACTTCATCTTCAATCACCAAATTCAATGGATTTTTAACTATTACTGATTTTTCAACAAGTTTGTCTCCGAGGGAACTCACAACCAATGATGCTCCTGTGAAATCCTCTTCCGCTGTGTAACTACTTATTGTCACAATAGTTTTAAGTCCCGCAGCAATAGCCGCTCTTAAACCATTACTGCTGTCTTCAACAACTATCACCTCTTGAGGAATTAAATTCAATTTTTCAATCGCTAACAGATAAATATCTGGAGCTGGTTTCTTCTTTGGAACAATATCTCCAGCAAAAATTGTGAAGCTAGAAGCTAAATCTTTACCAACTGCATGCTCGAGAACTGCGCGAACGGAATTTTCGTGAGACGTGGATGCAACAGCCAAAATCCATCCAGCATTTTTTGCTTCAGTCACAATTCTCTTTATTCCTGGCCGAGCCGGAAGAACCCCTTGTTGCACTAACTCGGTATAAATTGCTGTTTTGTGCTTGTGCCATTTGGCTACCTCAGTATCGAGCAATGCAGAGTCAATTGGCAAATTTGCTTTAGCAATAAATTCATCAGTCAATAAACTTTTAAGTCTTTCTTTCCCACCACCAATCTTCAATCTTTCTGCGTAGTCATCAACACTCCATCTAATTGGCAGATCAAAGTGTTCAAAAGTTTTATTAAATGCGACTAAGTGACCATCTCGTTCTGTATCCGCCAAGACTCCATCACAGTCAAATATTAAGGCAGGCATGTTAAATTATCGCACCTTTCCTTTACTTCCAAATTGTTCAGTTAGATCAACGACCATGTCAACTACTTGTGCTGAAGTTGCAGCGAAAAGTGAAGGGGGATCCCACTTATTTTTCTTTTGGGTTTCAATTAAAAACTCTAGCGAGGATTTCATAAACAATTCTTTTAAAGCGGTTGAAATATTTATCTTGGCACATCCCCTAGAAATTAATTCTTGAAATTGCTCCAAAGTCAATCCACTTCCACCATGAAGCGCTATGGGAATTGGATGAGCATTGACAATGTCAGAAACACGATCAAAATCAATAACAGGAGTTGTTTTATATGTACCGTGCGCATTCCCTATCGAAGGTGCAAAAACATCAACACCAGTTTCTTCAATAAATCTCAAAGAAGTTTCTAAAGATTCTCTCTTTGAAGCCGTGTCAGAACCGTGACCATCCTCCACGCCAGTTATAGCTTCAATTTCACCCTCGACGCAAGCACCAAAGGTTTTCGCTTGTTTTACAACCTCAATTGTTTGACGTTGATTTTCTTCAACTGGGAGTTCTGAAGCGTCAAAAAGTACTGAATTCCAACCATTCTCAAGACAGGTAGTAATTACTTCTCTGCTTGGGCAATGATCAAGATGAAGGGTTACAGGAATTTCAATTCCATTGGTCATAGAGCGCCACATGCTCGCTAAAACCTTAACTCCAATGCTTTTAACAGTCTTTACAGAAGTTTGAATTATCACAGGTGATTTCGCCTTAACTGCACCCGCTAATACGGCTTCAAGGGTTAGGTCATTAAAAATATTTATTGCAGGTACGCCATATCGTTCAGCAAACGCAGGTTTAAGAATCTCTTTTAGTGAGACTACGCTCATTTTTCCCTTTCAATTTAGTTAATTCAATATTACTTTGTATACAAGTAAAAAAACTTGTATACAACTAATTTTTTTAAACTTAAAATAAAATCTGTATACAGTTTTATTTAATTTCTGTATACAGTTTTGTTTCTTTAAGTCCTTGCACTTATATTAAACATTCACTAAATTATGATTTGTATTCGGGGCTAGATCTAATATTTAATTTGAAATTTAAATTAAATATTAGATCTCAAAACAAAAAGGAATTTATGTCACAAAATAATAAAACTTTACAGTTTGGTGGACATTCTTTAGTTTGGGCTGGAGACTGGTCACCAACTAATGCTCGTTTTGCAGCAAGCAGTGCCAGCAAAGCAGGATACGATTTAATCGAAATATTAATTGCTGAGCCAGAAAAAATTGATGCTGGTATGACAAAAGATTTATTAGAGGAATTTAATTTAAAAGCTTCAGGTTGTTTTGTAATTAATGCAAAAACTGACATAACTAGTACTGATAAATCCATAGTAAAAGCTGGAGAAGATCTAGCTAAAAGAGCAATTGACAAATTAGCTGCAATTGGTGGTGTTGAACTTGACGGTCCCATGGCTTCAAGTTTGCAACCATATGATCAACCAGCAACAAAGGAAAATAGAAACAACTCTGTCGCTGCGATGAAGAATATAGCCGATTATGCCGGCGATAAAGGAATAAACATAAACATTGAAATCGTAAATAGATACGAAAGCAATCTCATGAATACGGCAAAGGAGGGATTGCTGTATCTCGAAGAAGTTAATAAACCAAATGTTTATTTACATCTGGATACTTATCACATGAATATAGAAGAAGATGGCATGGTTGATGGAGTATTAGCGGCAGGCGATCGACTTGGATATGTTCATATCGGTGAAAGTCATCGAGGATATTTAGGAACAGGCAACGTAGATTTTGATTCATTTTTTGGAGCTTTGAAGAAGATTAATTATCAAGGTCCAGTTACTTTCGAATCTTTTTCATCGGCTGTGGTTGATCCTGCGCTTTCAAATGCTTTACGTATCTGGCGTAATTTGTGGAGCGATTCCCATGATCTAGCTGATCAAGCAATAAAGTTTATGAAAAAGCGCTATTCGTAAAACATTTTCTTGGGTAAATTAATCCTTTGTTTTACCCAAGAAAATTTACTTCTTCGAACTTAATTTTAAAACGAGTTGTTTTTTTCTCACTTTAATTAACTTTCTTACTAAACTCTCAGGTAGAGGTTTGTCAATTTCAAATCGTAAAGTGCCCAAAGACTGGTCATACTTAGCTGTTTCTTTAGTCAATTCTTTAAGTACAGATCCTGAAAATGGGAAATAAGAACAATGTTTCTTTGCTGAGAGAAAACCACAAATAATTCCTTCATCAATTTTGTAAGCAGGCATGTTATAGGAGATAACTTCTTTTGCACTTGGTTCAATCTTTAGAATAGTTTGACGAAGCTTTTTCAACGTAGTTCTTTGTGGTTCTGGCACTGTCTTTAAATATGCATCAACTAACTTTTTCGACATCTTTAGAGTAAATCTCCTCTAAGCTTGAACGCTGTGGCAACTCTTTCCACTGAAACCACAAACGCTGCGGTTCTTAAATCACAACCGTGTTTTAAGGAAGCTTCCCAAGTTGAGTCAAAGGCAATTTTCATTCGCGTATCTAATTCATCTCGAAATCTCTCAATTGGCCATCTAAATTCTTGAATATTTTGAGTCCACTCAAAATATGAACCCATCACACCACCTGCGTTTGCCAAAATGTCTGGCACAACCACAACTCCTCGTTTTTGTAATGCTGCATCAGCATTGAGAGTTAATGGTTGATTTGCGCCTTCCACAATAATTTTTGCTTGAACTTTTTCATGATTTGAATCATTAATTACCCCACCAAGAGCTGCTGGAATTAACAAATCACAGTCCATTGTTAGAACTTCGTCACCTGAAACATCTTTGCCATCAGGAATTTCGGAAACTTTTTTGTGTTTTCCAATTATTTCTTTTATGTTAAAACCTTTATCGCTAATTTTTCCACCACTAACATCAGCTAAACCAACAACTTTCATACCAGCTTCTTGAGCAGCTAGAGCTGCATATACTCCTACGTTTCCAAATCCTTGAATAGTAACTCTTATGTCACTTGGTTTCTTATTTAGTTTCAGTAATGCACCAAGTGCAACACCGATTACTCCTCGACCTGTTGCTTCTTCTCTTCCAGGAGCACCGAATAATCCAAGTGGTTTACCTGTGACAACGGCTGGAGAAAATCCATTAATTCTTTGGTACTCATCCATAATCCATGCCATTGTTTGTGCATCAGTTCCCATATCAGGAGCGGGTACGTCACGATGTGGACCAAGAATGTTGACCATTGTTCTAGTCCAACGTCTTGTTACTTCTTCTTTTTCTCTAATTGTCAAAGTTGTGGGATCAACTGTTACTCCACCTTTACCGCCACCAAATGGAACATCAACTAATGCGGTTTTCCAAGTCATAAGACTTGCTAAGGCTCTTACTTCGTCTAAATCAACTGATTGGTGATACCTAATTCCACCTTTTCTTGGACCTCTGGCAGAAGAATGTTGAATTCGATAACCCGTTAAAACATCGATTCCACCGGATTCTCTTCTTAAAGGAATGGAGATTATTAATTCACGTTCTGATGTTGAAAAAGCTTTAATGAAATCTTTCGAAAGTTTAAGTAATTCGCCTGCTCTAAAAACATAAGCATTTACTTCTTCTAGTGCACTAACGCCGTTGTTATGCATTTTTACCTTCTCTTCTTATTCTTTATCTTACGTCCAAACAGGCTCTTGGACTTCCTTAACATTGCCCTCTTTATCAAGTAAGAAAAAACGGTCAAAATTCTGCACAAACCACCTGTCGTGGGTCACTGTCAAAACTGTCCCATCAAAAACATCTAGTGCTGCCTCTAGAGCTTCGCTGCTTGTTATATCTAAGTTATCTGTTGGTTCATCTAAAAGTAATAACGTTGCACCTGAAAGCTCAAGCAAACAAATTTGAAATCTAGCTTGCTGTCCCCCTGAAAGTGTTAAAAATAATTGATCAGCTTGGGCACCTAATCCATATCTAGATAAAGTTCCAACTGCTGCTGCAATTTGTAAAGATTTTTCTTCCCATAAAATTTCAGTTAAAGTTTTTCTACTCCACTCAGGATGATCATGAGTTTGGGCAAACCAACCAGGAACAACCCTGGAACCTAATTTCCAATCACCGGTATGTCGAACTGTTTCATCCCCTCCCAGAAGTCTTAAGAAATGAGATTTGCCTGTTCCATTTCCACCTAGAAATGCCACACGTTCGCCATAAAACAATTCCATGTCAAAAGGTTTTGTTAGATCAGTTAATTGCAAATCTTTACAAACTATTGCTCTAACTGCAGTTCTTCCACCTTTTAGTTTCATTTTTAATCTTTGCGGTGGCGGTGGAGCTTCTGGAGCACCTGCTTCTTCAAATCGTTTTAATCTTGTTTGCATTGCTCGATATTTCGGAGCCATTGCAGGAGAAGATTTTGTTTGCATGTGAAGTGTTTGCACCAGATCTTTTAATCTTTGG